>JARRNE010000650.1:0-2957 GCA_037385305.1 Chromatiaceae bacterium
CAGCTGGGTTCGAACCAGCGACCCCTACCGTGTGAAGCTACGGCGTCATTCATCGGTTGGATCCTCTAACTCCCGAAAATCGTAAAGGATTTCTTTCCGCTGAAGTCCCAATCGTGCCACGGCCTGGTCTCGGTGGCTCGATGCACTGAGGAAGAATCAATCACTTACAGGTTTTTAGCTGCCTCTTAAATGGCACTATTAGGACATTTACGGTAAGCTTGTCCTAATATTGCCACAGGGAGGCGCTATGGAGGAGAACTTACGCAGGTTGGAACGGATGTTCCGCCGCGAGAAGGTCCTCGACATGGGCGCGCTTGGGGATCGGCTCCCAAGCAGATCTCGGCGAAGCCTGTTCCGCGATCTCACGGCGCTGGGCTACCTGACGAGCTACTCCCACGCGGGCCGCTATTACACGTTGGCCGACATCGCCGACTTTGACGAGCTGGGGCTGTGGTTTTTCCGAGACATCGGTTTCTCGCGGGCCGGCACCCTCAAGCAAACCGTGGCTATTCAAGTCGAGGATGCTCCCGACGGTCGCACCCATGCGGAGCTGCGAGACTTGCTGCGCGTGCGCGTGCACAATCCACTACTGGGTCTGGTCCGGGAAGGGCGGGTCGCTCGGCAGCCGTTCGAGGGCCTACACCTTTACCTGAGCGCCGATGCCGAGCGCGCTGCTCAACAGATGAGGCGACGAACCGAGGCGCTCCGGGTGCTCACCGAGACTTTGCGGGCGCCCACTTCCGAGGAGACCATGGAGATTCTGGTCGAGGCGCTGCGGGCCGCTCCACAGGTTCCAGAAGCGGCCCTGGTCGCCAAGCGACTGGCCGCTCGCGGTGTGCGGATCGAGGGCCGCCACGTCCAGCAGGTCTTCGGCTGCAGGAGCAGTGCCGGCAGCGGATGCAGGGCTTGGGGGATGCACTGGGGACCATCGACGAGGAGCCGCAGCCCTGCCCCCTGTGCGGCGGCCCCGTGATTGTCCAGAAGACGGTGCCTCGATCCGGGCGCACGCTCGAGCACGGCGATTTCAACACGCGCGAGAGCGTCTACGTGTGCGCCGCCGGCTGTCGCTGGCCTGCAGGCCCTTTGGTCTCGCAGAAAGCCGCCTGCCTCGCGCAGAGACTCCCCTTCAAGTGCGCGACAGGCTACGACGTGATGGTCTTCGTGGGGCAGCAGCGTTTCGTGCACCACCGCCAACGCGAAGAGATCCGCAAGACGTTGTTCGACAAGCACGCAGTGCAGGTATCCACGGGCGAGGTGAGCGTGCTGGAGCGTCGTTTCGTGACCTACTTGCAGCGACTGCATGTCGCTCGCCGCGATGCCATCGCCCAGGCCTTTGCGAATGATGGCGGATGGCCGTTGCACGTTGATGCTACCGGTGAGGACGGTCGTGGCACACTGCTCATCGCTTACGCCGGTTGGCGCCGCTGGGTGCTGGGCGCCTGGAAGATCCCCACCGAGCATGCCGATGCCATCCGTCCCTGTCTGCGCCACGTGGTGGCGTGCTTTGGGCCGCCGGTGGCCGTAATGCGAGACCTGGGACGGGCCATGACATGTGCCGTCAACGCCTTGGTGGAGGAGCTGGAGCGCGACATCACGGTGCTGGCCTGCCACCAGCATTTCCTGGCCGATGTGGGCAACGACCTGCTCAAGGCGCGCCACAGCGAGCTGCGTGAGCTGTTCCGCCGCTTCTCGGTCCTTCCTCAGCTGCGCAAGTTGGCCCGGGATCTCGGACGCCAAGTCGGCGAGAACATCGACAGGGCCAGAGCCGGGCTGGCCACCTGGCTGCAGGACACCGCGCAGGACTATGCACTGCCTAAGGGCGATGACGGACTGGCTGTCGTGCGAGGCATAGCCCAGTGGGTCCTGGACTACGCCGCAGACGGCAACGATCTGGGCCTGCCTTTCGACCGGCCCTATCTGGACCTCTACGACCGCTGCACTGAGGCTCGCCGCGCCATTGATGCTTTCCTGCGTCCGCCTCCTGCAGAGCGGCGAGTCCACCGAGCGCTCCTTCGTCTTCGCAACACCCTCGACCCTGTCCTCTGCGACGTCCCCTTCTCGCAGGTGGCCCGTATTCTGCGCAGCAGAGCCGCCCTACTCGACGAGCTGCGCGACGCCCTGCGCCTGGTACCCAAGTCCACGGGTCGCAACGAGCTCACCCCGGCCGATCCGGCTTCCTCGCAGCGTGCACTCGATGAGCTACGCGACGTCAAGCAGGCGGTCGAGAGCTTCGTCGACAGCCTCCGCGAGCGCCGTCCCCAGCGAGGTCCTGCGCAAGACATGCGCCAAGGCATCGATCTGATACTGCGCCACACCGACGTGCATGGTCCCACCCTGTGGGGGCACTCTGTTGAGCTACCCGCCGAAGTCGGCGGAGGCAGCCGATTGGTCGAGCGAACCAACTACTTGTTGGAGAACCTAAACCACGACATCAAGCATGGCGAACGTCGCCGCTCCGGTCGCACGAAGCTTACCCAAGACCTCGAGAACCTGCCCGCTGGAGCAGTGCTGACCTTCAACCTGCCAGACCCTGATTACGTTGCGCTCCTCTGTGGCTCGCTAGACCAGCTCGCCCCCACCTTCGCCGCGCTCGATACCGACGAGCGCGTTCGCCAACTCATGGGCACGCCGACAAACACGGCACCGCCACTCTTTACTTCCCCCACCACAGTTGCCACGGCTTCCCTCCCCAGGGAGGACCGCCCCTTTGTACGAGCCGAAAGCATGGGGCGACGACTCAAGGCAGCAGCGAACAGCAAAGCCCCGAAAACCGGTCGCCGACGTCGATCCCCAACCTAGGCCAACCGAAGTTTGACGCCGTAGTTTTTTCGTCACTGCGCTTAAATGGGCGTCGCTCGTATCCTACGGCGTGACCGCCGACCTGTTGAAGGACGCGCTACCCGGAGACGAGAAGCCCAACGACGTCATTCGCAACCACGTGCTCCAGGTCGCCGAAC
>JARRNE010000651.1:0-4044 GCA_037385305.1 Chromatiaceae bacterium
ATCTCAAATGCCACCCCGAAGGCGAAGAAGAGCGTCAGGACGAAGTCCAGGTACTTGGAGATATCCGTCATCACCGCTACCCCCTCGGGTGCGGTGTGGGTGAAGAAGGCGAACACCAGGGGGAACACGAGGTAGTACGCGAAGGCCATCCCCAGGTAAAAGAGCAGGACGCTGGAGACCAAGATCGGCAGCGCCAGGCGCTTCTCGTGCCGGTAGAGACCGGGGGCCACGAATCCCCAGAGCTGATAGAGCAGGTAAGGCATCGTCACGAAGATCGCTGCGACCAGCGCGAGCTTGAATGGGGTCAGGAAGGGCGACGCCACCTCCGTGGCAATCATGCTGGTCCCCTTCGGCATCTGCGCCAGAAGGGGCGCGGCCACATAGGTATAGAGCTTGTTGGCGAACGGAAAGATGACGAGCATGGCGATCGCGATGGCCGCCACCATGCGCAGCAGACGTTCTCGCAGCTCGATCAGATGCGAGATGAAGGGCTGCTCGGCGCCCGGTTCTTCAACGTGGTCAGACAGAGACGTGCCCCCCGATCCTCGCTTGACTCGGTTCCGAGAAGGTGGTTGAAAGACGCCCTGGACGTAGGGTCACGGCGGCGGCCCGAGCAGGGCCGCTGCCCGGTGCCGGCCGGTCGCGTCAGCCGGCGCTCGGGTCCTGCTTGTCGTCGGTCGCCGCGCGCGCGCCCGGGGTCGTTGGGGCACGCTCGGGCGGCTTGGCTTTCGCGTGCTCCCCTTCGAGAATAGTCTCCAGCGGATTACTGCGGTCCTGCTTCTCGAGAATCTCCCGCAGCTCCTGGGCCTTCAGCTCCCTGTCAATCTCCGCTTTCACCGAGGTCAGGGTGCGCCGGGCCCGGCCCAGCCAAAGCCCCGCCATGCGGGCCACCCGGGGAAGGCGCGCCGGTCCGACCACCAAGAGCGCAATGACGCCGATCAGGATCAGCTCCCAGAAGCCGATGTCGAACATGACGTTCCTCAGGATGCGAGAATACCATCCGTCTCGCGGCCAGTCAGGGAGATGCCGGTCAAGCCAGCGTCTCCCGGAAGCCGGCTAGCCCCTTAATCCGCAGCACCTGGGCAGAACTCAACCCGCAAGCAGCCCACAGACCCGCGCTTTTGCCGATACCCCGCGCCGAGCCGAGGCCCTTGAGACGTTTCGTGCCGAAGACCAGCACCACGATCACCAGGATGATCACGAGCTGCCAAATGCTGATACCGCCAAGGCCCATGCTGTCCTCCGTCGCCGCCCGCGGGAGGCGGTCAACCCGTAATTCGATCGAATGAAGTGCGCCCTTCGAGGTTGCCGTGCCCGCCGGACGGAGCCAGTCACCTGTGCCCTATCCAACGCTGGCGCACTAACCCGAATCGCCGATCATAACGCAAGCGCAAGTGCACGGCAGATCTCTCAGCCCGAGCGCCGGGCCTTTTCCTCCAGACCGGAGAGTCCAAAGCGCCGATCGAGCTCGGCCAGGACCGCGTCGGGACCCAGCCCCTGGTGGGCAAGCAGCACCAGCGAGTGGAACCAGAGGTCGGCGACCTCGAAAACGAGCGGAGCGGGGTCCCCATCCTTGGCGGCCATGACGGTCTCCGTGGCCTCCTCGCCGATCTTCTTCAGGATCGCATCCAGCCCCTCGGCATACAGCCGGGCCACATAGGACTGCTCCGGGCTCGCCCCTTTGCGCTCCTCCAGCACCTGTGATATGCGCGCGAGGACGTCGTTCATCTCGGATGCTCGTTGTGCGGCCCGCATCAGCCGGCACCGTAGATGGTCTTGGGGTCCTTCAGCACGGGATCGACCTCGTTCCAGCGGTCCCCCTCTAGCTCCCGAAAGAAACAATTGTGACGCCCCGTATGACAGGCGATGCCCCCCTTCTGCTCCACCTGAAGGAGGACCACATCGCCGTCGCAGTCAAGCCGAATCGCCCGTACGATCTGCTGATGGCCGGATTCCTCGCCCTTGTGCCAAAGCTTGCCACGGGAGCGCGACCAGTAGACCGCATGCCCGGTCTCCCGGGTCAGCGCCAAGGACTCCCGGTTCATCCAGGCCATCATGAGGATCTTTCCGCTGGCCTCCTCCTGCGCAATGGCCGGCACAAGCCCCTGATCGTTCCACCGTATCGTATCCAGCCAGTCTTCGTTCATCGTTATCAGGGAGCGTGCGAGTCACTCACTCCCGTGCCGAGGCCGGGAGACCGTCCGCCGCCCGCTGTCCCGCGGCCAAATCCAGCGTGCCCTCGTAGATCGCGCGCCCCGTGATGGCGCCCATGATGCCGCTCCCCGCGACCGCACACAGAGCAAGCACATCCTGGACGGTGGTGATGCCCCCGGAGGCGATGACCGGGGTGCGGATTGCCTCGGCCAGGGTGCGGGTCGCCTCCACGTTGGGCCCGGTCAGCATCCCGTCCCGGCCGATGTCCGTGTAGACCACCGCGGCAACCCCGTCCGTCTCAAAACGCTTGGCGAGCTCCTCGACCCGGTACTCGGTGAGCTCCCCCCAGCCCCGGATGGCCACCTGCCCTCCCTTGGCATCGAGACCCACGATCACGCGGCCCGGAAAGGCACGGCAGGCGCGGGCCACAAAGTCCGGCTCGATCACCGCCTGGGTCCCGATGATGCAATAAGACACGCCGGCGGCCAGGTAAGCATCTATGGTGGCTTCGTCCCGGATCCCGCCGCCTACCTGGATCGGTAGCTCAGGATGGGCCGCCGCAACCGCCCGGATGGCGTTTCCATTCACCGGCTGCCCCGCGAAGGCGCCGTTGAGGTCAACGAGATGCAGCCGCCGCGCCCCAGCGGAGACCCAGCGCGTCGCCATCTGAACCGGATCGTCCGAGAAGACCGTCTCGTCCTCCATCCGACCCTGGCGCAGGCGCACACAGCGTCCGTCCTTCAGATCGATGGCGGGTATCAGCAACATACCCGTTCGCTCCCGCACGTCGGCCCGCGGCTCACAGGGCGCCCTTCGTCGAGGGCGTGACGCCGGTCATCCGGGGATCGTGCCCCACCGCGACCCGGAGCGCCCGGCCAAACAGGGCACGGCTGAAGGGGACGTTGAACTCGAGTCCCGGCCGCCCCGAGAGATCCACCACTACCCGGGACAACGCCTCGTCCAGGGGGACGTAGGCATGTCCGTAGCGGCGAATGCCCTCCTTGTCACCGAGCGCCTGGGCAAACGCCTGGCCGACGGTGATCCCGATGTCCTCACAGGTGTGATGCGCATCGATGTGCAGGTCCCCGTCGGCAGTGATGTCCAGATCCAGGAGCCCGTGACGGCTCACCTGGTCCAACATGTGCTCGAGGAAGGGGATACCCGTGTCGAATCGGGATTGTCCGCTACCGTCCAGATCGATGCGGACCCGAATCCTGGTCTCCAAGGTGTTCCGCTCGACCGAGGCGGTGCGCCTTTGGGATTCCTGTGACACGCTGCAAGCGCCCTGTTGTGGAGCAATTCCAAGATTATATACGCGCCGCACCTAGATTCTTCGTTTTCCTCGCCCGCAGCCTGTGCACGAATCCCTCAGCTCTGGAGCCAGAAGGTCACCGGTCCGTCATTGACCAGGCTGACCTGCATGTCGGCGCCAAAACGGCCCGTCTGGACATCGGCGTGCGACACGTGAGCACGCTCCACCAGGTAGTGGAAGAGCCGCTCCCCTTCCGCCGGCGGGGCCGCCGAGGTGAAGCTCGCCCGGGTCCCCCTCTTGGTGTCCGCTGCCAGGGTGAACTGGGGCACCAGCAGCAAGCCACCACCGATGTCCCGCAGGGTGAGATTCATACGCCCTTCCGCGTCCGGGAACACCCGGTAGCCCAGGAGCCTTTCCAGCAAACGTTCCGCCCTCGCCTCGTCGTCCGACCGTTGCACCCCCACCAGGACCAACAGCCCACGCCCGATCGCCCCGACCCGATCCTCTCGTGTTCGGACATGGGCCTCGCTCACCCGCTGGAGCAGCCCGATCATCCGAGCTCCCGGGCGAATCGATCGGTCGCTTCCACCAGGGCACTGCGAATGCCCCTCTCGAAGGCTGCATGCCCGGCGTCTGGC
>JARRNE010000652.1:0-2644 GCA_037385305.1 Chromatiaceae bacterium
GGGAGAAGGCCCATCCCTGTTTGAGCGGTGCCTCGCCGGCCAACCGCGAGAAGGTCGCCAAGGTCCTGCTCGACTACATGCGCCGCGAGCTTGCCATCAAGGTCGACTACCTCGACGCCCTCTACCAGGACCGCCTGCGCCAACGCAGCAACCAGCACCTGTGCGCGCCCTGGGCGATCGACGAGAACGAGCGCATGGAGCACTCCTCCGTCGTCTATCCCCGCGCCGGAACCCGCGACGATTATCAAGGGTTCGTCTACCTCTCCGCCCGCGGCGGGTTCGGCCAGTATCTGGGGCGCACCAGCACATTCGAGACCTGGAGCGGCTACCTCAAGCTGGACGACAAGCAGCAGATCATCCAGGACCTGCTCGAGGCACTGCGAGCTGCGGGTATCGTCACTGCCCTCGAGACGCAGGGAGACACCAAGGGCTACCAGATCCCGGCGGCCGCACTGCGCTGGGTACCCGGCGATGGCAGCAAGCCCTTCCACGACCCGATCACGGTCCCGAACGCGTCGGAGGACGGCGGCAAGACCAACGCGTTCTTCAAGGGTCTGTACCGCTCGGTGGCCCTCGGCACCAAGGGGCTGCAGGCCGGCGAGCACACGGCCCAGGTGCCCTACGAGACCCGTGTGCAACGCGAAGAGGACTTCCGCGCCGCCCGCCTGCCGGTGCTCTTCTGCTCCCCCACCATGGAGCTCGGCATCGACATCGCCGAGCTCAACGTGGTCAACATGCGCAACGTGCCGCCGACGCCCGCCAACTACGCCCAGCGCAGCGGGCGCGCTGGGCGCAGCGGACAGCCGGCCCTGGTCTTCACCTACTGTGCCACCGGCAATTCCCACGACCAGTACTTCTTCAAGCGCCCCGAGCGGATGGTCGCCGGCGCCGTCGCCACCCCGCGCCTGGATCTCGGCAACGAGGACCTCGTCCGCGCCCACGTGCAAGCCATCTGGCTCGCCGAGACCGGACTCGACCTCGGCTCCTCACTGCGCCAGGTGCTGGACATCGAGGGTGACCCGCCGAGCCTTGCCCTGCTGGCCAACGTGCAGGACGCGATTGCAGACGACAAGCCCCGCCTGCGCGCCGGGATCCGGGCGGAAATGGTCCTGGGGTCCATCGGGGACGATCTGGCGACTGCGGACTGGTACAGCGACGGGTGGCTCGACGAGGTTCTGAAGAAGATCCCCCTCTCCTTCGATCAAGCCTGCGACCGCTGGCGGGGCCTCTACCAGGCGGCCTTGGAGCAGTACGAGACCCAAAGCAAGGTCATCACGGATGCGACGCGCGCGCAGGAGGAGAAGAAACGGGCCCGCCGCCTGCGCAACGAGGCGGACACCCAGCTGCAGCTCCTCACCGAGGCCAAGAACCTCATCCAGTCGGACTTCTACAGCTACCGCTACTTCGCGAGCGAGGGCTTCCTGCCCGGCTACAACTTCCCGCGCCTGCCGCTCTCCGCGTTCATCCCGGGGCGGCGCGACCGCGACGAGTTCATCTCCCGGCCGCGCTTCCTCGCCATCGCCGAGTTCGGTCCCCGCTCCATCGTCTACCACGAGGGGTCCCGCTACATCATCAACCGCGTGCTCATGCCCCCGCGCGAGGACAGCGGCACCATTACCACCGCGGCCAAGCGCTGCTCGGCCTGCGGCTACATCCATCCGGTCACGGAAGGCGAAGGACCGGATCTCTGCGAGCGCTGCGAGAGCCTGCTCGACCAGCCCCTGCGCTCGCTATTTCGCCTGCAGAACGTCGCCACCCGCCGGCGCGACCGCATCAGCTCCGACGAGGAGGAGCGCCAGCGCCTGGGTTACGAGCTGATCTCCGGGCTGCGCTTCGCCGAGCACGGCGATGCGCCCTCCATACGAACCGCAGTCATCGAGCACGCAGGAGCCACCCTCGGGACCATGACCTATGGCCAGGCGGCCACCATCTGGCGCATCAACCTTGGCTGGCGCCGCCGTCAGAACCCAAACATTTACGGCTTCGTCCTCGACACCGAGCGCGGCTACTGGCAGCGCAACGAGCTGATGCCGGAGGACGAGGACGCCGAGGACCCCATGACCCCCCGCTGAGGGCGGCGCCGGCGTGCTGCGCCGCCTGGTCGAAGAGCCGGCGGCCCTGCCCGCCGTCGCGCGAGAAGCCCTTGATCTCTGCCACTTCGACGCCGCCTCCGGCGACGACCGCCATCGCGCGACCGGCATGGACGAGGATTGCGAGGCCGCCTGTTACAACTGCCTCATGAGCTACAGCAACCAGCGCGACCACCGCCTGCTGGAGCGCCACCGCATCCGCGACTGGCTGCTCTGCTGCCGTGACGCGGCGGTCGAGCCATCCCCCTCCGGCGATCCGCGCGCGGTGCACCTCGCGCGTCTGCTCAATCTCTGCGGCTCAGAGCTGGAGCAACGCTGGATCCGCTTCCTCGACGCGCGCGGCCTCAGTCTGCCCTCTGCCGCCCAGCGCTTCGTCGAGGCCTGTCAGACCCGGCCCGACTTCGCTTACGAAGAGGCCCACGCCGTGATCTACGTGGACGGCCCGCCCCACGACTACCCGGAACGCCAGAGCCGCGACAGCGAGCAGACCAACTGCCTGGAAGACCACGGCTGGTAGGTTATCCGCTTCCACAACCATGTCGACTGGCAGGCCG
>JARRNE010000653.1:0-3123 GCA_037385305.1 Chromatiaceae bacterium
CCGAGCCGACGCTGCAGCGGTTGCCGAGCAGCGAGTTGCATCGGCAGCTGGTCCGCATCGCGCCGGAAACGCTGGACGGCAGCGTCATCGCCTTTCCGGGCCTGGAGCAGACCATCACCGATGTCTTCGTGCGCGTCACGCGCATGGACAGGACCGAGTCCTCCCAGGTGGTCCGGCCCACCCAGCCGCGAGCGGAGCTTCGCGGCGAGCGGCCCTGGACCCAGAGCGCCGCCGAATACCTGGTGCTGGGCTTCCATCACATCCTGCTCGGTGTCGATCACCTGCTGTTCGTGCTCGGGCTGCTGATCATCGTCCGCGGCCCCCGGCAGCTGATCGAGACCATCACCGCCTTCACGGTCGCCCACAGCATCACGCTGGCGCTCGCAACCCTGGGCTATGCCAGCATCCCGACCGCGCCGCTGAACGCAGCCATCGCGCTGTCGATTCTGTTCCTCGGCCCCGAGATCGTCCGCGTCTGGCGCGGACAGACCAGCTTCACCATCCGCCATCCCTGGGTGGTGGCCTTCGGCTTCGGGCTGCTACACGGCTTCGGCTTCGCCAGCGGGCTGTCCACCGTGGGCATGCCGCGGGTCGAGATTCCGCTCGCGTTGCTGATGTTCAACATCGGCGTCGAGCTCGGGCAGCTCGTCTTCGTGGCGTTGATCCTGCTGCTGCACCAGGCGTTGCGAGTGCTGGAGTTCCGCTGGCCGCGCTGGGCCGAGCTGGGGCCGGCCTACCTGATCGGAACGCTCGGGGCCTATTGGACCATCCAGCGCACGGTGATGATGCTGTGATCGCGGCGATCCGACACCTTGGGTTGGCATTGCTGCCGCTCTTCTGGGCCGGCGCGGCCGGTGCCTGCCAGATCTGCATTCCACTGCCGGAGCGCACGCTCGCCGACCGTTTGCTGGCAAGCGATGTTGTGGTGCTGGCACGCGAGGATGCGTCTCGGTCTTTCCACTATCAGGCGGTCGAGACGCTGTTCGGCGAGCCAGGCGACGCACCGATCGACCTCTTTCTGCACAGCGAGGCCCGCCGCATGCTTGCGGCGGATCCGCGACGGGCGATGGTGCTGACGCACAGCGCCCGGGACGGCAGCTGGTCAACGCTCGGATTCACTACGCCTGAGTTCGAGCGCGTCCTGGGCGGGGTCCTGGCGCAGGTCGGCCGCTGGCGGCCGCGTGAGACCGACAATCGGGAGCGGCTGGACTGGTTCGCGCCACTGCTCGGCCACCCCGACAAGCGCCTGCACGAGCTGGCCTATCTGGAGATCGGCCGCGCACCCTATGCGGAGTTACGTCGGCTCGCCCCGCGAATTGCACCGGAGACCCTGGACGAGATGCTCGACGCGCCGAAGTATTTCGAATGGCGGAGCCTTGCCATTCTGATGCTCGGGGAGTCCGACCAGGAGCTCGACCAAGCGCGGGTGCGCAAGACCGTCGCCGATAAGGCGCGGCTGAGAAGCACGGCAAATCTCTCCGCGTGGGCGACCGCCTTGGTAGCCGTGGACGGCGCGGCCGGCATCGACCAGCTCGCCAGCCTGTATGCGTCCGACCCGGGGCGCAGTCGCGAGGAGCTGGACGCGGTGGTCCAGGCCTTGTCCGTCCATGCCAACGCCAGGCCCGAGCTCCGCGCTTCGGTCGCAGCCGTTTATCGGCTCATGTTGGAGCAGCAGCCGGCTATGGCGCCGGCGATGGTGCATGATCTCATCGCCTGGCGACGCTGGGACTTCGCCGAGCGCATCCGCGCGATTCAGCAAGCACGGGCATCCGATCCGCTCGCCGCCTACGCGCTCGGACTCTATCTGCGGTTGGCCGCGACGAACGGCGTCCCCATGCCCGCGTCCCTGCCCGGCGCAACGACCACCGGGCCACTGTCCGGCCAACCGGTCCAGGAGCCATTCAGATGACCGACATACGCTTGCCCCCATCACGGCCCCCATCACGATCCGCACGCGGGCACCAGCCCCGGATGTCCCCGCGCAACCTGCTTGCCGTCCTCGTGCTGCTTGCACCTATGACCGCGCTGGCCCACGTGGAGGGGGGCGCCGCCGGCGGCTTGGTGCTCGTTGCACCCATGACCGCACTTGCCCACGTCGAGGGTGGCGCCGCCGGTGGCTTCCTCAGCGGCATGGGTCACCCGGTCTCGGGTCTGGACCACGTGCTGGCGATGGTTGCGGTCGGGCTCTGGGGCGCCCAACTCGGCGCCCCGGCGATCTGGCTGCTGCCGGTGGCCTTTCCGCTCATGATGGCCTTCGGCGGCCTGCTCGGGCTGACTGGTATCGAGCTGCCGGCCGTCGAGCTGGGCATCGCGCTGTCGGCGGTGATCCTCGGCGCGCTGATCCTGGGGGCGATCCGGCTGCCGATCGCGGCCGCGCTGCTCATCGTCGGCTTCTTTGCCGTCTTCCACGGGCATGCCCACGGCGCCGAGATGAGCCCCGGGCAGAGCGCGATCCTGTACAGCATCGGCTTCGTCATTGCGACCGGCCTGCTGCACGCCGCTGGCATCGGCGTCGGCCTGATCCACCGCTGGGATACCGGCCGCGTCGCGCTGCGCGGGGCCGGCGCCGTGGTCATGGCCGGCGGGGCGTTCTTCCTCTGGAATGCGCTGGCATGATGCGCGCCGTCGCCGGTCTACTTCGCCTCGCGCTGCTGGCGACACTGCCGGTCCCGGCGCATGCGCACCTGGTCAACTCCGGGCTGGGTCCCTTCTATAACGGCACGCTGCACCTCTTGCTGTCGCCAGAGGACCTGCTCGCGGTGCTCGCGGTGGGCCTGCTGGCGGGTCAGAGCGGGAAGGCGAGCGCACGCTGGGCAGCGACCGTGCTGCCGCTGGTCTGGGGCGGCACTGCGCTCGCTGGCCTTGCCCTCGGGGCGGTGGCCGGGCTCGGCCCACTCCAGGTCGCGCTGCTGATACTGCTCGGCGTCCTCGTGGCCGCCGGCGTCCAGCTTTCGCCATCGGTCATGGCCTCCCTGGGGGCATTGATCGGACTGGTCCATGGCCTGGAAAACGCTGGTGCATTTGCTGCCAGCGACAGCGGTATCGTTGCCATCGCTGGAGCGGCGGCGGCCGTGCTTGTTTTGACCCTGCTGATCGCGGCGCTCGCGGTCTCGCTGCGGGCGG
>JARRNE010000654.1:0-2555 GCA_037385305.1 Chromatiaceae bacterium
ATGGTGATGCCGGGAGACAACGTGAAGATGACGGTGAAGCTGATTGCGCCGATCGCGATGGAGGAGGGCCTGCGCTTTGCCATCCGCGAGGGCGGGCGCACGGTCGGAGCCGGCGTGGTGTCCAAGGTCATCGAGTGAGTCCCATGGCAAGCCAGAGAATCCGTATCCGCCTAAAGGCGTTCGACCACCGGCTGATCGACCAGTCGGCGCGGGAGATCGTCGATACGGCGAAACGCACCGGCGCCCAGGTCCGAGGTCCGGTTCCGCTGCCTTCGAAGAAGGAGCGCTTCACTGTGCTGGTCTCCCCGCACGTCAACAAGGACGCCCGGGACCAGTACGAGCTGCGCACCCACAAGCGGCTGATGGACATCGTCGATCCCACAGATAAGACGGTGGACGCCCTGATGAAGCTCGACCTGGCCGCCGGCGTGGACGTCCAGATCAAGCTGAGCTGAGGTTAGGACAATGACGATTGGTGTGATCGGACGCAAGGCCGGAATGACACGGGTCTTCACCGAGCAAGGGGCGACCGTCCCGGTGACCGTCATCGAGGTGCCGCCGAATCGGGTGAGCCAGCTCAAGAGCGGGGACACGGACGGGTATCGCGGAGTGCAGGTTACTGCGGGCAGCCGCAAGGTCTCCCGGGTCACTAAGCCGATGGCGGGCCACTTCCGCAAGGCCGGTGTAGAGGCGGGAGACTACATCCACGAGTTCCGCCTGGCAGGGGATGAGGGCACTGATCTGGCTGACGGATCGGAGATCACCGTCTCCATCTTTGTCCCAGGGCAGAAGGTGGATATACGTGGGGTAACCAAGGGCCGTGGTTTTGCGGGTGTCATCCGCCGTCATCACTTCAGCTCCCAGGACACGACTCACGGCAACTCCCTGTCCCATCGCGCGCCCGGCTCGATCGGCCAGAACCAAACCCCGGGGCGCGTATTCAAGGGCAAACGCATGGCCGGGCACTTGGGCAACGCCGCCCGCTGCCAACAGAACCTCGAGGTGTTCCGGGTCGATTCGGATCGCAGCCTGCTGCTGGTTCGGGGATCTGTTCCGGGTCCTGCCGGAGGACGGTTGATCGTGGTGCCGTCCGTGAAACAGAAGAAAGGCTGATCAGTCATGGAGCTCCCATTGCGTAGCGACGGCGGAGGGGCCCTGGTGGTCTCCGATGCCGTGTTCGGCGCCGAATACAAGCCTGCCCTGGTGCACCAGGTAGTCACCGCGTACATGGCGGTGGCGCGCTCCGGGACCAAGGCCCAGAAGAGCCGGTCCGCGGTGAGAGGCGGCGGCTCCAAGCCCTGGCGGCAGAAGGGTACGGGCCGCGCGCGTGCCGGTACCACCCGGGGTCCCCTGTGGCGGGGAGGGGGCCAGTCCTTCGCGGCCGTGCCCCGGAGCTACGACCAGAAGGTCAACCGCAAGATGTACCGTGGGGCCGTCTGCTCCATTCTCTCCGAGCTCGCACGTCAGGAGCGGCTGGTGGTGCTCCGGGATCTGTCGCTCGATGCGCCCAAGACGAAGGAGCTTGTGGCGAAGCTGACGGCAATCGGCGTCACCGATGCCCTCATCCTGACTGACGACCTGCAGGAGTCCCTGGCGCTCGCCGCCCGCAATCTGCCGGGCGTGGATGTGATGACGGCCCTAGAGGTCGACCCCGTCAGCCTGATCGCCTTCGGGCATGTGTTGGCGACGGAAGCGGCCGTCAAGAAGCTCGAGGAGCGGCTGGCATGAACGAACATCGGCTGATGCAGGTCTTGCTGGGGCCGGTGGTGTCGGAGAAGGCCGCCAATGTTGCGGAGCTGAACCGGCAGTACATATTTCGGGTAGTGCCCGACGCCACCAAGCGGGAGATCGGACGCGCCGTCGAGTCCTTGTTCAACGTCGAGGTGGACCAGGTTCAGGTGGTCAACGTGAAGGGGAAGCGCAAGCGCTTCGCACAGCGGTTCGGGAAGCGCAAGGATTGGCGCAAGGCTTACGTGCGGCTCAAGCCCGGGCACGATATCGACTTCGGCGGCGGCGCCTAAGGGCGGTGGAGTGAGCGCCGCAAGGACCGCCGAACGGGAAGCGCAAGGATTGGCGCAAGGCTTACGTGCGGCTCAAGCCCGGGCACGATATCGACTTCGGCGGCGGCGCCTAAGGGCGGTGGAGTGAGCGCCGCAAGGACCGCCGAAACAGTTGATTTGGACGACGCAAGATGGCAATCGTAAAAGCGAATCCGACCTCAGCAGGGCGGCGCTTCGTGGTCAAGGTGGTGTCCGCGGACATCCACAAGGGGGCCCCCTACGCGCCCCTGCTCGACCGGAAGCACGGGTCCGGCGGGCGCAACAATTCGGGCCGGATTACTGTCCGCCACCGCGGCGGCGGCCACAAGCAGCTCTACCGCATCGTTGACTTCAAGCGAGTGAAGGACGGAGTGCCGGCGGTGGTGGAGCGGATTGAATACGATCCCAACCGCAGTGCCCACCTCGCACTCCTGAAGTACCTGGACGGTGAGCGGGGCTACATCATCGCCCCGAAGGGACTGATGGCCGGCCAACGGGTTTTGTCCGGCGAGGATG
>JARRNE010000655.1:0-2788 GCA_037385305.1 Chromatiaceae bacterium
TGCGACGTTCCGGATGCCGATGCCCCGAGCTCTGCTCGAACCTCGTCGGCGGCCGCTGCAAAAGTCTCCTGGCGCAACAATCGCGCCCGCAGATCTCGTAAGCGCCCAAAAATGCCAACGCGGGCGTATAGGCTGTCGGGATGAAAATCGTCGAGCGATCCAAATCCTATGGCCGAGACCCGCTCTTGCGCTTCCTCAATTGTGAGCGAGAGGCATGGCCGAAGCGTGCGCACCGCCTGGTCGATGGCCCCCGCCTCTAATCGCATCGGTGACCGATCGACCAGCGGAATCCGCCCGGTTTCCCCGGGACAGTCAGGACCGCTGAAATCCCCCATAAGCAGGACTCGCATCGGGGTCCCTCGATGGGACAGGCGAACGTCACGCTTTCGCCGATCGCCAAGCTCAACTTTGATCCGCCCGGCCACCCTCTTGGTTCCTTCGTAACCTTCCCTTTGGTGCGCCCCAGCCGCTCCACAACGTCCAGGTCGAAGGCGAGAAGCTGGCGAAGAGTATAGTCGACATGACGCCTCGGGGGACGCCCGTGCAGACGAAGTCTCCCTGCCACGCCCGCCCCGCTTCAAGACAGTCGGCCGACCGCCCGTGTCGCTGCTGAGCTTGGCGTATCATTCGGGCTAACGATCATGGCGTCACCGCCACCCCAGAGAATGTAAGTCGCTGCCGCCATGACCGTTTCCCTCACCCCGGCCCTCTCCCGGTGGGCAAGGGGGACAGGGAGCGCGCTACGCGCGACTTTCATCGTAACTGGCCGTTGCGTTCCGGCAGCTATACCCGCGCGGGTTCCGTCGGTCACCTTACGACGCGGATGAGGACTCGAGAATGCCTCGACAGCGGAATCCGGATAGAGCGACAGCCCCCCTCGGGGAAGAGGAGGAGCGCGAGCTCTTCGAACGCATTGGCGCAGGCATCGGTTTGCACAGAGCTGGCAGGCTCGACGAGGCGAGGGATGCTTACAAAAGCGTCCTGGCTGTGCAGCCCTGTAACGCGAGCGCGCTGAATATGCTCGGCGTTCTGGCGCATGACCAACGTAAGTTTGCCGAAGCTGAGCGACTCATCGCCACCGCCGTTGCGTTCCAGCCGAGATATCTCGATGCCTATAACAACCTCGGAAACGTCTTTTCTGAGCAAGGGAAGACCATCGAGGCCGGTCTCTGCTACCAGAGGGCGCTCGCGATCGACCCCAGCTTCAGGCCAGCCCTGATCAACCTGGGAGTCGCCCTGCGACGAATGGGGCGGATCGAGGAATCGGCTCGCTTGTTCGAGGGGCTCCTGCAGGAACACCCGGGCGACAGTGAGGCACTGCACAATTACAGCATGGTCCTGCTGGAAAAGGGCGACATCGACGAAGCGGTCAGCACGTTGCGGCATGCGGTCCAACTCAATCCCGGGGCCAGCGAGTCCCGCTATGCGCTCGGCATGGCCTTGTACGGGAAGGGCCGATTTGACGAAGCCGGCGAGGTCTTCCTGCGCTGGTCTCAGGAACGTCCGGACCATCCGATCCCCCAACACATGGCACGGGCCTACTCGACAGAGGAGAGCGCCGTTCCCGAGCGAGCATCGAACGACTACGTCAGGGCCATTTTCGACAACTTCGCGACGTCCTTCGAAAGGGTACTCGAGCGACTCGACTATCGCGCCCCTAGCCTGATTAGCTCTGCGCTCGCTCAAGATTGCGGGGTAGGAAAGCGCGATCTGGTGATCCTCGACGCTGGCTGCGGTACCGGTCTCTGCAGCCAATTTCTGCGGCCCCATGCAAGCCGGCTCGTTGGTGTCGACCTATCGCACGGCATGCTCGCCGAAGCAGGCGCTACCGAGCAGTATGACGAATTGGTGGAGGCCGAGCTGACCCAGTATCTGGCAGACTCGCGGGATACCTTCGATCTCGTGGCTGCAGCAGACGTCTTGTGTTATTTCGGGGCGCTGGAAGCCGTGTTCCGAGGCGTGGCTTCGCGATTGAGACCGCGTGGGAGATTCGTCTTCACCCTCGAGTTACGGAAAGACTTCGCGCCAACGGGTTATCACCTCAATTTCCACGGCATTGCGGGAAGCCGGGCTCGGTGCAATCAGCATGAAGGAGGTCGAGCTCAGGATCGAAAGCGGTCGTCCCGTGCTTGGCCTGCTCATCACCTGTGCCGCCGGTCTGGCGCCCCGGGAGAGCGAGGCGACTCGCAGCGCCGCCTACGGAACTCAGGCGCCTAACCCATTGCAAACAGTTGCCGAACGGTCGGGACCGTAAAGAGCCGAGATGTCCGCAATGACCGAGGACAGACAGTCGGTCCGGGCAGGTATCACCGGCCACTGCACCGTGAGTCCGGACGAGGCACTCGATCTTGCGGTCCAGCTCCACCGAGCCGGATGCCTGTCCGAGGCAAAGTGCATCTACGAGGCCGTGCTGGCAGCGAACCCGGCTCACGCGACCGCCCTTCACTTTTTGGGGGTGCTTTATCACCAGGAGCACTTGGAGCGGCTGGAATACCGCGCGCCGCGACTTGTCGCCGAGGCCATCGCCGCCCGACTTCAACCTGAGGGGAGCCTCGCAGTCCTCGACGCCGGCTGCGGCACCGGGTTATGCGGGCCGTTGCTGCGACCTTTCGCGTCCAGGCTCATCGGCGTGGACCTCTCGTCAGGAATGATCGAGAAGGCGCGCGAGCGTGGGATCTACGACGATCTGGTGGAGGCGGAGCTGACAGACTGGCTAATAAGCCAAACACCGCAGACCTACGATGTGGTCGCCTGTGCGGATATCTTGTGTTACTTCGGCGACTTGCAC
>JARRNE010000656.1:0-3295 GCA_037385305.1 Chromatiaceae bacterium
CGCGAGCGATCTCGAAGAAGCGGCGCCGATCGGCATTGGTCCCCTTACCGTTGCCTTCGGCGATGTTCAGCGGGATCGACTGCGAGGCACGCAGCAGTTGGTCCCGCGCGGGCCGATCGTTGCCCTTCAAGCTCTTGGCCACTTGGTATGCCCAAGTCACATACCGGATCGAAATCCGGTAGACATCGAGTTGCTCATGCCCGAACTGCATTTCCTTTCCGATTACGACAACGACAACGTTTGTATTCCTTGGGTAACTTATTGCTGGTTCGTTACTTAACGGCCCTCGTCGGCCATCCTTCCGGTCCCCAACGCGGACCGAGCTGCGCATTTTCCCAAGCCATGAGGAGGCGACCTTGAAGAAGATTCTCGGGGTGCTGGTGGCGTTACTCGCCGCAACTGTCCTGGTCACCGGCTGCTCGTCCACACCCAAGGAAGGTGCCGGGGTCGAGGGGCGCGGCGGTGCTGGTGCTACGGGGGGCGAAGGCGCCTCGACGGCCGGGCTGGCTGGCAGAACGGGGGGCTATACTGCGGCGGACTTCAATAACCCCAGCAGTCCCTTGTACCAGCACATCATCTACTTCGACTACGACAGCAGCGACATCAAGCCACAGTTCGTGGACATCCTTCGGGCCCATGCCTCTTACCTCTCGGCCCACCCGTCGGCACGTGTGAGGCTTGCGGGAAACACCGACGAGCGAGGGACCCGGGAGTACAACCTGGCGTTGGGGCAGCAGAGGGCCGATATGGTGGCCCGGTTCCTGACCGCAGAGGGCGTGCGACCCAATCAGATCGAGACCGTGAGCTATGGCGAGGAACGACCGGCGGATCCTGGCCACAACGAGGCGGCCTGGGCGTTGAATCGGCGGGTCATGATCGTGTATCTAACGAAGTGATGAACAAGGAGACGTGCGTAGGGAGCGTGCGATGAAGGTCCGAGCAACCGTCACTGCCCTGACCATTGGTGTGCTGGCCGCCGGGCTGCCGGCTGGTGCCGTCGCCGACTCGGACCTGGAAAGCCGGGTCGCACGGCTGGAGCGCATCCTGAGCAACCAGACCATCTCGGACCTGGTGCTTCAGGTGCAGCGGCTACGGTCCGAGGTAGACAAGCTGCGGGGCAGACTCGATGTCCAGCAGCACGATATCGAGATGCTGCAGCAGGCACGAGGGCAGCCGGCTTCGGGTTCCGGCACGACTGCGCCCCCGGCCCAGCAGGACGAGGGCTCTCAGCCGGCCCCCGCCGGGGACAACGATGCGGCCGCGGGCGGAAGCGCGGGGACCTCGAGCGGCGAGAGGACACTGTATCGCAAGGCCTTCGACTTGCTGAAGGAAAGGCGGTTTGATGAGGCGGTATCCGCCTTCAAGGACCTGCTGGCTCAGTATCCGAAAGGACAGTTCTCCGACAACGCGCATTCAGTTCTGCAGGAGGTGGTGACCAAATTCCCGGACACCAACGAGGGCGGTTTTGCCCAGAGCCGACTCGACCGGATGACCCGGGAGGGGCATTAAGCCCCCCGACCGTCGCCCCGTTTCCACCCCGAGCCGTCCGCCCCCTATCCCAGGGATTTGGTTGAACTGCTTCCGTGTCTGATCGGCCCGGCCTGCGCATCACCGAGATCTTCCACTCTCTCCAGGGCGAGGGCCTGAGCACTGGCGAGCGGACCGGCTTCATCCGGCTCACGGGCTGTCCGCTTCGGTGTGGGTACTGCGATACCGCATACGCCTTTACGGGCGGGCGCTGGATGTTTCTGGATGAGATCCTGGCCGACGTCGCGGGCTTTCACGTGCGGTACGTCTGTGTCACCGGCGGAGAGCCCTTGGCCCAGCGCGGGTCTCTCGAGCTGCTGTCCAGGCTGTGCGACGCCGGCTATCAGGTCTCCCTCGAGACGGCGGGCGCCATCGACGTCGCCGGGGTAGACCCGCGCGTCACCAAGGTCATGGACCTCAAGACCCCTGCGTCCGGAGAGTCGGACCGAAATCTCTACGCCAATCTGGACCACCTGGCGCTGGGGGATCAGCTGAAGTTCGTCATCTGCGACCCCGAGGACTACCGCTGGGCCGTGCGTCAGGTGCTTTCCCTGGGCCTTCCCGAGCGCTGCACGGTACTCTTCTCGGCCGCAGCGGGTCGCGTCGCGCCCGGCGACCTTGCGGACTGGATTCTCCGCGATCAACTGCCCGTTCGGCTGCAGGTGCAGCTACACAAGACCCTTTGGGGCGACCAGCCGGGGAGGTGATACGGCCTTCCTTCGCTT
This sequence comes from Chromatiaceae bacterium, assembly GCA_037385305.1. Taxonomy (GTDB): domain Bacteria; phylum Pseudomonadota; class Gammaproteobacteria; order Chromatiales; family Chromatiaceae; genus JARRNE01. The sequence goes on from JARRNE010000656.1 coordinate 2,253, forward strand.
CCTGTCGGTTATCGCAAGAGTCGCGCGCAGCGGGCTCCGAATCCCCCTCGCTCCCGGGTGAGCGCCGGGCTGAGGGAAACGGTCATTGCGGCAGCGACTTACATTGTCCGGGGTGGCGCTGACGCCATGGCCGTTAGCGAGTAGATTGCACAACAAGCTTGCCCGAGTCGGAGGTCTTGCTGGCCCTGCAAGGTCCAGACTCTAACGTTTCGCCCCAATCGTCCATGACGCAACCAGCCGCGGTCGTCCTCCTGTCGGGTGGTCTCGACTCAGCCACCGCCCTTGCCATCGCGCGGGATGCCGGCTACGCCTGCCATGCCCTCAGCATCGACTACGGCCAGCGTCATCGTGCCGAGCTGGAGGCCGCGCGAGGGGTCGCCGGGGCCCTCGGCGCCATCGGCCACAAGGAAATCCGCATCACCCTCGATGCGATCGGAGGCTCGGCCCTAACCGACCATCAGATCGCTGTGCCGGAAGAGCCAAGCGCAGGGATCCCTGTCACCTACGTCCCCGCGCGCAACACCGTCCTGCTCGCCCTCGCACTCGGCTGGGCCGAGGTACTGGCTGCGCGGGACATCTTCATCGGCGTCAACGCGGTGGACTACTCCGGCTACCCGGATTGCCGTCCTGCCTTCATCGAAGCCTTCGAGCAGGTGGCCAACCTGGCAACCAAGGCCGGTGTGGAGGGGGAGCATTTCCACATCCATGCCCCTCTCATCGACCTCACCAAGGCCGAGATCATCCGGCGCGGTGGCGAGCTCGGTGTGGACTATGGCATCACAGTCTCCTGCTACCAGGCGGACGAGGCCGGTGCCGCCTGCGGCGTCTGCGATGCTTGCCGCCTGCGCGCCGAAGGCTTTCGCGCAGCCGGTCTGCCAGATCCGACGCGGTACCGGTGACAGACAGGGTTCAAGTTCAGGGCACTATCAGTTATCCTTCCGCTCCTTCCTCGATATGCGCCCTTAGCTCAGTTGGTAGAGCATCTGACTTTTAATCAGGTGGTCGTGCGTTCGAGTCGCACAGGGCGCACCACATAAGACAAG
>JARRNE010000657.1:0-4443 GCA_037385305.1 Chromatiaceae bacterium
GGCAATTCCGGGGTTATGACCTTCGTCGTCAACCAGTCCGGCATCCTGTTCCAGAAGGATCTGGGCAAGGATACGGCCCAGGCCGCGGCGGCCATCTCGGCCTATGATCCGGACGGTAGCTGGCAGCCCGTGACCGATTGACATTACGCATCAGGGCGGCCGGAGATGCCGGCAGCCCTCGCGGGCTCAGGAACCGCGAGCCGCGGCGTGTCGCCCTTTTGCGGCCTAGTAACGAATCAACAATAAGTTGCACAAGAAATACAAACGCACCGGGTAAGGCCATGCTGACTCGGATCGTTTCGATGGTCGCCAAGCTCGGACAGCAAAACCACGCGGTGCGAGAGAATTCCGGCCCTTACGACAGTTTCGACAACGACAACGACAACGACAACGACAACGACAACGACAACGACAACGACAACGACAACGAATAGACTTGTCCGACTTTTTAGTGAACTGTTCCCTAAGGAGAGAAAGCCATGTTTCGTCGTGCGTCCCTCGTGTTCTTGCTGGCCATGGCCAGTACCGCGGCTCTCGCCGCTCAAACACAGATGGAGAAGGAGCGGCATGCGCTCGAAACTTACTGCCGAAGCGATATTCATCGGCTCTGCCCCGGGATCGTCCCGGGCGAGGGCCGGATCGAGCGTTGCCTGAAACGGCACAAAGAGGAGATGTCGGTCGGCTGTGCCAAGGCACTTCAGGCACTAAAGAAAAAGGTCAGGGGTTAGGCCCGGGTAGCAGGGGGCGCACGCGGGGATGCTCCCGCCGCGGCCTGGGCACCGGAGGTCGTCAGGGTTGCGACGGCTCGAGGTCGCGGCATTGTCACCGCCGGGGCATGTTGGTTTGGGAAGCCCCGATTTATTGCGACACCGTACGAGCCTGTGCCATAAGATGAACCCGTTTTAACGGGATGGGCACGGGCAAGCGGAATTGATCGGTGCTTCCTTGATTCGTGTTACCCGGTTGGGGCGCGGAGGGCGTCACCGGGAGCCGTAGCTGTCATGGGGGGAACGGGGTGGCCGGAAGCCGAGGAAGGCCCGCGCGGCTTCGCCTTGCGGGGTCCGCTGTCGTGATCGGCGCCATGCTTGGGGGTTGCAGCATGGTCGGGCCGAACTTCATTTCCCCCAAGGTGGACGTTGCCGGCGCCTGGGCGACCAAAGACGCTGCCCGCGTCAGTACCGCCCCGCCGCGGGACGCCGCCTGGTGGAAGGACTTCCATGACCCGACCCTCGACCGACTGATCGACCTGGCCTACCGTCAGAACCTGGGACTGCAGCAGGCGGGGGTGAACGTCCTGCGGGCGCGGGCCCAGCTGGGTGTGGCCATCGGGAACGAGTACCCGCAGCAGCAAGGGGCATTCGCACAGTACCAGTACCACAATCGCGGAGGCAGCGACGTCACCTCCCTGCCGGTTGGCATTTCCGCTAATTCCTACGGCACCACTCGCTACGGCTTCACATCCGGATGGGAGATCGACTTCTGGGGCAAGTTCCGCCGCGCGGTGGAGTCGGCGGATGAGAGCTTCCTTGCCTCGATCAGCAACTACGACGCCGCGCTCGTCAGTCTGACGGCGACGGTCGGGACCACCTACGTGGGGTTGCGCACGGCCCAGGAGCGGCTGCGGGTCCTGCGCAAGAACGTGAAGATCCAGGAGGAGGGCCTGCGGATCGCCCGGGCGCGTTACGAAACCGGCCAGACGGGCGAGCGGGACGTGACCCAGGCGAGCTCCCAGCTCGCCGAGACCCAGTCCCAAATTCCCACCCTCGAGGTGACGTCGCTGCCTCCGCGATTGTGGTACTGGTACTGTGCGAATGCCCCTTGCTGCTGCGGGTACTCGTTCCCGATGGCTCGGTCGATTCCCCGGGCGCCCCCCAGAGTTGCGGCTGGGATTCCGCGCGATTTGCTGCGGCAGCGCCCGGACGTGAGGCAGGCGGAGCAGGTCGCGGCGGCGGAATCCGCGCTTATCGGTGTGACCAAGGCGGACCTGTACCCGGCGTTCTCCCTGAGCGGGAACTTCGGCTTCAGCGCGTCGGACATCGCTGGTCGCAGCCTCGGCGACGCCTTCACTTGGAACGGACGGGCGGCCAGCATCGGGCCCGCCTTTCAGTGGAATCTCTTCAATTATGGCCAGATCACCAACCAGGTCCGCGCCCAGGACGCCCAGTTCCAGGCTGCGGTTCTGGCCTATCAGAACACTGTGCTCCAGGCCCAGCGGGAGGTCGAGGACGCCCTCGTGGCGTTCGTCAAGGCGCGGGAGACAGTACGCTATCTGGAGAAGGCGGTGGCGGAGGCCAAGCGCAGCGTCCAGCTCTCCTTCGTACAATACAAGGAGGGGCAGACGGACTTCACCACCGTGCTGACGGCCGAGCAGGCCTTGGTGCGCCAGCAGGACCAGCTGACGGTCGCCCGCGGCAATGTGCCCCAAAGCCTCATGGGGGTGTTCCAGGCCCTCGGCGGCGGTTGGCAGATTCGCAAAGGGCACGACTTCGTGCCGGACGCCATCAAGGAGCAGATGCGCAAGCGCACCGATTGGGGTGATCTGCTGGAGGTCGAATCCCGTGTCCCGCCCTCCCCGGCGGAGCCTAAGGCACTCATCCGAAAGCCGGACTGGTAGGGGCCACCGGCGATCCTAATAAGACCAGTATCCGCAAATAAACGCCAATGGACGCTAATAAAAACAACGGCTTTTCGGCCTTCGGGCGAGCTTTGTTGTCACTCCGATGGGTGAATGGTGGATGACAGGCAACCATTTGTAATATTTGCGTCTCTTGCGTTCATTTGCGGACGAATTGCGGTTTCTCGGATGATGCGAAAAGCCCATACGATTGGCGCCGGCCGAGCGCTTGCCCTCGGGGTGCTGGCGTCGCTGCTGCTGGCCGCGTGCGGCGACAACCGCAACCGGTACGCCCCACCGCCGCCTCCGCCGGTGACGGTTACCCACCCCGTGGTCAAGGCGGTAACCCGTTACCTGGACCTGACGGGATCGGCGAGCGCGGTGGCGACGGTCGATCTGGTAGCGCGGGTGGCAGGCTATCTGGAGTCGGTGGATTTCCAGGACGGCACGGTGGTCAAGAAGGGCGACCTGCTCTTCGTCATCGAGCGCGCGCCCTACGAGGCCAATCTCCAATTGGCCGAGGCGACGCTCGCCCAACAGCAGGCGCAGCTGACCCGCGCCAGCTCGGAGTACGCCCGGCAGACGCGGCTGGTGAAGCAGAGCGCAAGCTCCCAGGCGAACCTGGAGAAGTGGCTCTCGGAGCGCAACTCCGCGGCGGCCGCCGTGGATGAGGCGAAGGCCAACATCGAGATCGCCAAGCTGAACCTGGGGTACACCAGGGTGATGGCCCCCTTTACCGGCCGCATCGGCCGCCATCTCGTGGATGTGGGGAACCTGGTGGGCACGCCTTCGCCCACCAAGCTCGCTACCATCGAGCAGATCGAGCCCATCTATGTGTACTTCAACGTGGACGAGCCGACGGTGCTGCGGATCCGCACCATGATCCGGGCGCGGGGCCTCGGCCCGGCCGACCTTCACAAGGTACCCGTCTTTGTCGGCCTGCAGACGGAGCAGGGCTACCCCCACGAGGGGAGGCTGGATTTCATCGACACCGGAATCGATCCCTCCACGGGCACCCTGCAGGTCCGTGCGGCGCTTCCCAACCAGGATCGCGCCCTGCTTCCGGGGATGTTCGTTCGGGTGCATGTCCATCCGCAAGGGTCTCGATCCGGGGGATTGGGTCGTGGTCGAGGGCCTGCAGCGGGCAACCCCGGGGACCAGGGTGGCGGTGACCCGGAAGAAGGCCCAGCCGCCAGTTGCGCCGAAGACCGACGCGAGCGCCGCACAATAGGAGTGCCGACCGGTGTTCTCGAAGTTTTTCATCGAGCGTCCGGTCCTCTCCAACGTCATCGCGATCGTCATCGTGCTGATCGGCGCCGTGGCGCTCTACGCGCTGCCTGTGTCCCAGTACCCGGATATCACCCCGCCGGTGGTTCAGGTCCAGACCCGCTACCCGGGCGCCAGCCCCCAGATCATCGCCGACACGGTGGCGACCCCCATCGAGGAGCGGATGAACGGGGTGGAGGGCATGCTCTATATGCAGTCCACCAGCGCCGCGGACGGAACCTATACCCTGAACGTGACCTTCAACGTGGGCACGGACCTCAATTTCGCGCAGACCCTGGTCCAGAACCGGGTTGCACAGGCCCTGTCACAGCTGCCCAACGCCGTCCAGACCCAGGGGGTCACAACCCGCAAGAAGTCGACCTCCATCCTGCAGATCATCACCCTGAACTCCCCCGACGGTCGCTACGACAGCCTGTTCCTTGCCAACTACGCCACCATCAACCTGCGCGACGAGCTTTCAAGGCTGCCGGGTGTCGGGGATGTGGTCATCTTCGGGGCCGGCCAGTACAGCATGCGGGTGTGGCTGGATCCCAACCAGCTCG
>JARRNE010000658.1:0-2925 GCA_037385305.1 Chromatiaceae bacterium
CGAGCGTCTGGCGCCGGGCATCGCTTGCCGTGAAAGTCCCGCGTAGCGCGCTCCGAATCCCCCTCGCCCGCTGGGAGAGGGCCGGGGTGAGGGAAACGGCCATGGTGGCAACGACTTACATTCTCCGGGGTGGCACTGACGCCATGGCCGTTGGCCCGGCTGCGGCATGCTCCAGCTGTGCCGATACCGCCGCGGAGCCATTTGTCGGGGCGGCTATGGAGGGTTGGGTTGCCTCGAAGCTCAGCAGTGCCCGCAGCCCCGGGTCGTTGTCCTCCAGCCTGATCTGCGCCCCGTGGATCCGGGCTACGGCCTGCACCAGGCTGAGCCCGAGGCCGCTGCCGGGAGTGGAACGGCTGCCGTCGAGGCGGAAGAACCGTTGGAATACCTTCTCCCGCATCGCTGCCGGGATGCCGGGGCCGCCGTCGATGACGGCGATCTCCGGGCGCCCGGCGTGGAGTCTGGCGCTAAGCGTGATCCGGCCCTTGGCGGGCGTGTACTTGATGGCGTTGTCCACGAGATTCGCAACCGCCTGGAAGAGCAGGTCCCGGTCGCCGTTGACGCGCAGCGGCCGCGGCGCCTCGACCGCGAATTGCTGACCACGGTCCGTGGCCAGCGGCTCATAGAGCTCGGCCACGTCCTCCACCAGGGCGGAAAGGTCCACCTTCGCGAAGGCCGTCCGCCGGCTTCTGGACTCGATCCGGGCGATGCGCAGGAGGGCGTTGAAGGTGGCGAGCAGCTCGTCAGCGTTCTCGATAGCCTGATCCAGAGCCTCGGCGACCAAGTCCGGGTGATCGCTCTCACGCCGCGCAAGCTCCAATCGCGTCCGCAGCCGGGTGAGGGGAGTGCGCAGGTCATGGGCGATATTATCCGAGACCTGCCGCACGGCCTCGAGAAGCTGCTCGATACGCTCAAGCATCCGGTTGAGGTTGACCGCCAGCTGGTCGAAATCGTCGCCCGTGCCGTCGGTAGGGACCCGGCGGGACAGGTCGCCGTCCATGATCTCGCGGCTGGTCTGGTTGACGGCCTCGATGCGGCGCACCACCCCCGCGCTCATCCAGCTCGCGGACATCGCGGCCCACGAGAAGGTGGAGGCCGCCCTGGAGATCGAAGATGCGGGCGCGTGCGATGTGCTCCTTGTTCGAGCCCGGTCCCCAGTCATGCAGGGCGAAGCTCATCCAGCCCTGCCCGTCCGCCTTGGCGTCTGGCCAGCCACTCAGGTTGCCGACCACGGGCGTGAAATTCCGGTTTGCAAGGAGGTAGACGGCCGCACCGCCAGGGTCGCGGGCGATCCGCTCTGCGATCAGGCTGGAGAGGCCGGGCAGCCCCTGATCGCGATACTGCTCGGCGAGCCCCTCGATCTCCGCCTCGATGGTGTCGTCGGTCTGCCGGCTCATGTAGCCGGCCGTGGCCCAGTAGATGAAGCCCAGCAGGATGATGACGGACCCCACCGCCAGCGCCATGTAGAGCAGGGCGAGCCGGAAGGTGGAGCTGCGGAAGGTTCTAGCCGGGAGCACGCATCACGTATCCGGCGCCGCGGACCGTTTGCAGGAGGGGCTCGTCGAACTCTTTGTCGATCTTCGCCCGAAGGCGGCTCACGTGGACATCGATGACGTTGGTCTGGGGGTCGAAATGGTAGTCCCAGACGTTTTCCAGCAGCATGGTGCGGGTAACGACTTGTCCTTCGTGCCGCATCAGGTATTCGAGCAGCCGAAATTCCCGCGGCTGGATGTGTATATGCCGCCCCGCGCGGGTGACCTCACGGGTGAGCAGGTTCATCTCCAGGTCCCCCACCCGGAGCTTGGTCTCCGGGGTCTCCCCGACCCCGCGGCGCATCAGGGCCTCCAGCCGGGCGTGCAGCTCGGCGAAGGCGAACGGCTTGACCAGGTAGTCGTCGCCCCCGGCCCGGAGTCCTTCCACCCGGTCGTCCACCTCCCCGAGGGCACTCAGGACCAGCACCGGTGTGTTGTTGCCGGAGGCCCGCAGGGTGCGCACGATGGCGAGCCCGTCCAGACTGGGGAGCATGCGGTCGATGATCAGAACGTCGTAGCTTCCCCCCGCCGCCTGCAGCAGACCTTCCTTCCCGTCCGTCGCGTGATCGGCAAGTATCCCGATCTCCCGCAGGGCCCTCAGCAGGAATGAGGCGACTTGCTGGTCGTCTTCAACAAGGAGAACGTGCATGCCTCACCGGCTTCCGGAAAGCTGACAGCGCGGACCCCCCGCGCCGGCCGACTGCCACCAGTTTCCTTTCTGATCGATTGTATACCAAGCGCACATCATTCCTTCGGTGCGCATTGGGGGGGCGGGTGCGCCCCGGCGGGGATGTCGGCAGCCCGGACGGCTGCCGCCAAGCCTACACGGAGTGTTCACGGCGCCCCTCGCACAGCGCATGATAGCGCCCTGTCAGGGCGAGAGATGCACGACGACAAAGTGTGCCTGACCATTTTGCTCGACCCGCAGGATGATCGAGGAGTGGTGGTGCGCGATGGCGGCATGCACCTGCTGCTCGACCTCCTGGGGCGTGTCGGTCTGCTGCTGCCCAACCATGGAGATCACGCTTCCGGCCTGAATGCCCGCCTGGTCTGCCGGGCTGCCCTTCTCCACCTGCGCAACCAGTGCGCCTCGTGTGTCGCCCCCGAGGTTCAGTGCCTCCCGCGCCTCAGGAGTGAGAGGCTGCAGGTAGAGTCCGAGGTGCGGCCCGGCCACACCTGGCTGCATCCCTTCGATTGACGCCATCTGCTTCGCACCGGGCATCCTGCCGATGATGACGGGGATATCTTTGGTCGCTCCGTCGCGATAGATCTCGAGCTGCATCTGGGTACCCGCGGAGGTGTCGGCGACCAAAGATATCCCCGTCATCATCGGCAGGATGCCCGGTGCGAAGCAGACGGCGTCAATCGAAGGGATGCAGCCAGGTGCGTCCGGGCC
>JARRNE010000659.1:0-1290 GCA_037385305.1 Chromatiaceae bacterium
CACTTGGCATTCGGAGAGGAGGAGCTCGCCCTATTGAAGGACCGCTTCCCCTCCCATGTGATCGACTACCTCGGGCAGCTGCGGTTCACCGGGGACGTGCATGCGATGCCGGAGGGGACCCTGTTCTTCAGCGACGAGCCGATCCTGCGGGTGACCGCGCCGCTGCCGCAGGCGCAGCTCGTGGAGTCCCGGCTCATGAGTCTGCTGAATTTCCAGACGCTGATTGCATCTAAGGCCGCGCGCTCCGTCCTGGTCGCCCCGGACAGGCTGCTCGTCGACTTCGGCCTGCGACGGGCGCACGGGGCGGAAGCCGGCATCCTCGCGGCGCGGGCGAGCTATCTCGCGGGATTCTCCGGAACGGCAACGGTTCTCGCCGGAATCCAATACGGCATCCCCCTTTACGGCACCATGGCGCATTCCTTCGTCCAGGCCCACGAAGACGAATCGAAAGCCTTCGAACATTTCGCCGCCTCCCATCCCGGCTCCACGCTTCTGATTGACACCTACGATACGGAGAAGGCCGCGCGGAAGGTGGTGGCCCTCACGAAGCGGGGGCTCTCCGTCGGGTCGGTCCGCATCGACAGCGGCGATCTCGCTCGCCACGCAGCAAACGTGCGAACAATCCTTGACGAGGGAGGGCTCGGCCATGTCTCCATCTTTGCGAGCGGCAATCTCGACGAGCACAAGCTGAAGGACCTTCTGGATGCGCCCATCGACGGGTTCGGCATCGGCACGGCCCTCGTTACGTCCAGCGACTACCCGACGCTCGACAGCGCGTACAAGCTGGAGGAATACAACGGCCGAGCCCGCCGAAAGCGTTCGGAGGGCAAGGCCACCTGGCCGGGGCGAAAACAGGTCTTCAGAAGCTACGATGCCCGGGGCAGGATGCACGGCGACGTCCTTTCCCTGGATACCGACCGCCGGGAGGGGGAAGCCCTGATCGTACCCGTGATGAAGCAGGGCAGACGCCTTGCCGGCAAGGGTCCCCTCTCGGAGATCAGAGAGAGAACCCTAAGAAACTACGAAGCCCTGCCGGATGCCATGAAGGGTCTCTATCCGGCGTCCTATCCTATCGAAGTCTCCCCCGCGCTCCTAGCCCTGGCAGAGCAAGCGGACGCGTTGCAAATCAACAGGGCCTGAAGCGGGCAGCCGTCGCAGCGATTCTCCGTAGTTGTGTGTGTTGGCGGTCGTGGCGCACCGACGGGTCAAGCTGCCGGACGGAAGCCCGGTCACGCGACTGCCTGGACCAAGGGTCGGTGGTGGCCGCCGATACGCACCGCGATCAGACGG
>JARRNE010000659.1:1318-6039 GCA_037385305.1 Chromatiaceae bacterium
CGATCCCACTCGACCATGAGGGAGGAGAAGCCGGAATCGTCCATGGTGCCCTCGCAGATCACCATCAGCGGCTCCAGCAGCAGGCGTCGGATGTCCTCCTTCAGTACCGACTCGACCCGGAAGCTGCCGCGAAAGCTCACGCAGCCGTCGCAGCCTTCGCCTGAGACCTCGATCACCTCGCCCACGCGCGGAAGTTTACTCATGTCTGCTCCTTGTTGCGTCTTCGAATTGCTCCGTTGCGGAGGGTCCGCACGCAGAGGCGGAGTCGGGATGAGGGTGGAAGCCCGCGGCGAGCGCCAAACGACCTGTCGGCCACGTGGCTCTACCCCCATCGCGATCCCCACGTTGGGGGACAGGCTGCCGAATGCGACTGTCGTGCCACCACAAAAAGCTTCCGCAGATCTTATGGATAGACGCCGCAACTGGTCCTGTCGTCGGAAAGCTGTCGGCCCGGGCCGACAGGCCTAACGGAACGAGGATCGCCTGATGCTCCGTTGTGGAACGGCGATCGCGGTAGAATTTGAATGTCTTTCTGATACAGAGGATAGGCAATTCGATGGGCGAGGTCAGGCTACGGGTAACGCTGAGGACTTTTGTGGATGTGGCCCTGGCGGAGCGTGGCTCAGGCCGTCTCGAGGATGTCCCCGCAAGCCGGCTCGACTGCTTGGTGGACCCCGGCGCGGACATGGTGCTCCTGCCTGAAGATGGGGTCGGGAAGCTGGGCCTCAGCCTGGGCGGGCGCGTCGTCGTGACCTATGCGAACGACCGTCGCGAGGAATTGCCGACGGCACGGGCTCTGGAGGTATCTCTGCCGAGCCGCTCGATGGTGACTGACTGCGTGATCGGCCCCCCCTTGTGCGAGCCCTTGATCGGCCAGCTGGTGCTCGAAGAGCTCGATTTGGTGGTCGGCTGCGCCCGCAATACGCTCGGACCGCGGCCGGAGTCTCCGAATGTGCCGTTGTGGAAGCTGAAGCAGCTCGCCTCACCATGACCGAGGAGGTCCCCGCAGCCCTCCATTCCCCCCTCGACCCTCCCCTACCCTCCCGGCCCGGGGAGCGCCTGCTGTGGGGACGCCTCTACGGAGCTAGCGCGGCGCTCGCCATCGCGCAGGCGGCGCGGGGCGGCGATGGTCTGCTGCTGGCCGTGGTGGAGGACGTGCAGGAGGCGGCCCGGCTGCAGGCGGAGCTGGGCTTCCTGATCGACGGCGCGACGGTTCCGGTCCTGGGCTTCCCGGACTGGGAGACCCTGCCCTATGACGTCTTCTCTCCGCTTCCGGAGCTGGTCTCCGAGCGGCTGCTGACCCTTCATCGCCTGCCGAGCCTGAATCGGGGCGTCCTCGTGGTGCCGGCGTCGACCCTGCTGCAGCGGCTTGCGCCGCCCGCCTTCGTACACGGCCACACCCTGGTGCTCGCGGTGGGCGACCGGCTCGATCTGGATGCGACCAGGCGGCGGCTGGAGCGGGCGGGCTATGCGTGCGTCTCCCAGGTCATCGCCCACGGCGAGTACGCGGTGCGCGGCTCCTTGCTGGATCTCTTCCCCATGGGGAGCAGCGAGCCCTACCGCATCGATCTCTTCGACGACGAGGTGGAGAGCATCCGCACCTTCGATCCGGACAGCCAGCGCTCGCGGGAGAAGGTGCAGAGCATTCGCCTGCTGCCGGCGCGGGAATTTCCCCTCGGCGAAGAGACGGTTACCGCCTTCCGCCAGCGCTATCGTGCCGCCGTCGAAGGGGACCCCAAGCAGAGTCTGATCTACCGGGAGGTCTCGGAGGGGCGGGTCCCCGGAGGGCTGGAGTACTACCTGCCGCTCTTCTTCGATGAGACCGCCACCCTCTTCGACTACCTGCCGGAGAAGGCCCGTCTGGTCGAGGCCGCGGGGGCACGGGAGGCCGCTGCGGGCTTTCTCGCCGAGGTGGCGACCCGCTACGAGCAGCGCCGGCACGACATCGAGCGCCCGCTCCTGCCTCCCGAGCGCGTCTATCTCCGGGCCCGGCAGGGGCGCTGCAGGACTTCATCGGGGGACGGGGGCGGCGGGTGCTATTCGTCGCCGAGAGCACCGGCCGGCGCGAGATGCTGATCGAGAACCTGCGGGGATTCGATATCCGCCCGCGCCTGGTCACCGGCTGGCGCGCGTTCCTCGATTCAGGAGAGGCACTCGCCCTCACCGTCGCCCCCCTGGAGCAGGGGCTCTATCTGGACGGCGAGGGCCTGGCCGTCGTCACCGAGACCCAGCTCTACGGCGAGCGGGTGCGCCAGGAGCGCCGACGCCGGGCCGCCGAACGGGACAGCGAGGCGGTGGTCCGCAACCTCACGGAGCTGCACATCGGGGCACCCGTGGTGCACGAGGATCACGGCGTCGGCCGTTACCTGGGACTGCAGACACTGGAGATCGGCGGCCTCGAGACCGAGTTCCTGACCCTGGAGTACGCCCGGGGCGACAAGCTCTACGTACCAGTCTCCTCAATGCACCTGATCTCCCGCTACACGGGTGCCTCGCCGGAGACCGCCCCGCTGCATCGCCTCGGGGGCGATCAGTGGGACAAGCTCAAGCGCCGTGCGGCGGAGCGGGTGCGGGACGTAGCCGCGGAGCTGCTGGAGGTCTACGCCCGGCGGGAGGCCCGCCAGGGCTTCGCCTTCCCCGCCGACGGCCAGGAATACAGCGCCTTCGCCGCCGCCTTCGAGTTCGAGGAGACCCCGGACCAACAGCAGGCCATCGACGCAGTGCTCAGCGATATGGCCGACCCCAAGCCCATGGACCGCGTGGTATGCGGCGATGTCGGCTTCGGGAAGACCGAGGTGGCCATGCGGGCCGCCTTCATGGCGGCGCATGGGGGCAAGCAGGTCGCCGTGCTGGTCCCGACGACCCTGCTCGCCCAGCAACACTACCCACACTTCTCGGACCGCTTTGCGGACTGGCCGGTGAAGGTGGAGAGCCTGTCCCGCTTCCGCACCGCCAAGGAGCAGACCCGGATCCTCGAGGGGATGCAGGACGGGACGATCGATATCGTGGTCGGTACCCACAAGCTCCTGCAGTCGGGCATCCGCTTCAAGCACCTGGGGCTGGTAATCATCGACGAGGAGCACCGCTTCGGGGTCCGCCACAAGGAGCGGCTGAAGGCCCTGCGCAGCGAGGTGGACATCCTCACCCTGACGGCGACCCCCATTCCCCGCACCCTGAACATGGCCATGTCCGGCTTGCGGGACCTCTCCATCATCGCGACCCCCCCGGTGGCGCGTCATCCGATCAAGACCTTCGTCAGCCAGTGGAACGATGCCCTGGTGGTCGAGGCCTGCCTGCGTGAGCTCAAGCGTGGCGGTCAGGTCTATTTTCTCCACAACGAGGTGGAGACGATCGAGGAGATGGCCCGGAAGCTCCAGGGACTCCTGGCGGGTGCCCGCATCCAGGTTGCCCACGGCCAGATGCGGGAGCGCGACCTGGAGCGGGTGATGCGGGACTTCTACCATCAGCGCTTCGGTGTCCTGGTGTGCACCACCATCATCGAGAGCGGGATCGACGTCCCGAGCGCCAACACCATCGTTGTCAATCGGGCAGACAAGCTGGGGCTGGCCCAGCTCCACCAGCTGCGCGGCCGGGTCGGGCGTTCTCACCATCGCGCTTACGCCTACCTGATAACGCCGCCCCCGCGCTCTATCACAGAAGACGCGCGAAAGCGTCTCGAAGCGATCGAGTCGCTCGAGGATCTCGGCGCAGGGTTCACGCTGGCGACGCACGACCTCGAGATCCGCGGCGCCGGCGAGCTGCTGGGGGAGGAGCAGAGCGGCCAGATCCAGGAGATCGGGTTCAGCCTCTACATGGACCTGCTGGAGCGGGCACGGCGCGGAGATCGATCTGCAGGTCCCCGCCCTGCTCCCGGACGACTACCTGCCGGACGTGCACGCGCGGCTGGTGATGTACAAGCGCATCGCCAGCGCCGCAACGGAGGAGGAGCTGAAGGAGCTGCAGGTGGAGATGATCGACCGCTTCGGCCTCCTGCCGGAGCCCGCGAAGAACCTGTTTGCCATCACCGCCCTGAAGCTCGAGGCGCAGCCCATCGGCATCAGGAAGATCGAGGCCGGCCCCACCAACGGGCGCATCCACTTCGGCGAGCAGCCCGCGGTGGACCCGACACGCCTGGTCCAGCTCATGCAGACGCGGCCCCAGGAGTTCAAGCTCGACGGCAGCGCGCGGCTGCGCTTCTTTCGAGACATGGCCGATCCCGCCCAACGGGTGAGCCAGGTCGCGGGGGTGGTTCGGGAGCTGGCGGGCAGCAGATAGCCTCTTGCCGCGGTCGACCCAGCCGCATGCCCGGGAGCTGTGGGGTACGCATCGCGTGCTGTACTGGCGGATCTTCTCCCAGCTCCCGCGCCGCAGCAGTCTGCTGCACGGCATACAGCCTGGTTGCCGGATCCAGATCGAGGTCACCCTGTCTCGATTCTATCCCCGATCGGTGGATTCTCCCGCTAACCCGGTGAGGCTCCCGAGCCCGGCGGCCGCTTTGAGGTTGCAGCAGCTCTTTCAGCCGGCTCGACAGAATTGAACCCAGGGGCCTCGAACCGCGAAGACGTCGACGGCGCAGAGAAGAGAGATTTCCGCAGAGGTGATGAAAATTCTGCCGGCGACCCGGACGTCCTGCTCCCCAGCGCGACTGACTGGCGCCACGTGCAGGGGGAGAGAGGTTCGCGGTCCCGGCCAAGTCCCGCTTGGCGCCCAAGGTGCGGGCA
>JARRNE010000660.1:0-3596 GCA_037385305.1 Chromatiaceae bacterium
GGTAAGCCGCACGACAATCTGGGCGTCCCCATCGAAGAGGGTCGATGGGGTGTAGGTGAGCTTGTGGTCGAAGTCGCTGAACACGGCGCTGCCCGGGATCACGGTGCCCTCGCCGATCATTGCGCCGCCCACGATGGTGGGGTTCTGGTAGACGCCGATGGTGCTCACGCTTAGATCACATAGGCGCCGCCCGCCGCGGCCAAGTCGCAGATGCTCGGCCGAAGCGGCGCCTTGGTGACCTTGACCCGCTTGGTCTTTGGCGGGCGCATCTCCTCTGCAATCTTACTGGCCGGCATGTCATCGGCCTTGGCCTGAAATCCGGTTGCCGGCCGCGGGATGAAGCCGGAGATCTCCGTGCCGGCCGAAAGCTCGACGCGAACATCGATCCCGCCATCGGCGGCGATCTGATTGCCGCCATAGAGGACCGCGCTGACCGGGAGACCCCGGAGCCGCAGATCGGCCTTGCAGAGCCGGGCTATCAGAAGACGCAGACCCTCGTCGTCGAGTGCGAGGATGTGTTCGGGCGTGATGTCGAAGAGGGAGTGCTAGGGCATGGAGGCGACTGGACTCGACCGATCCAGATCAATCCAGACCCAGGTCGAAGCCCTCCTTGAACGGGTTCTCGAGGCGCAGTGCGCCGACCATTCGGCCGTCCTGCATGTCTTCCGAAAGCAGACGTGTCACCCCCGAGATCCTGGCCGCCTCGACCAGCATGGCATCCCAGAAGGCAAAGCCTTCCGCTTCTTTCAGGCGGATAGCTCCAGTCAAGGTGCGACCATCGGCGACGGCGACAGGAAAGAGCTCCATCCAGTCATGCACCATGGCGGCAGCCTCTGCCGCCGGCATCTTGTCCTTGCGCGTCACGGCATGGAAGAACTCGGCAAGCGCCTGGAGGGTCAGCACGCAATCCGCGTCGGGCAGCGCGCCCATCACTGCCCGCGCCTGCTCGTGCCGCGTGCCCGCGTCCGCATCGATGCTGTAGATCAGAATGTTGGTGTCGACACTGAAGCGCTGCGCGTTCATCGTTCAGGCTCTCGGCACCGACCACGCTCGTGGAGGACTTCTCGATCGACGCGAGCCCCTCCGAGCGCATAGCCCCGACTCATGCGTTCCCGCAGACGCTCCCGGGCGTCGCGCTGCGCACCCGATAGCTGCGGCTGGGCGTCGATCGGCAGCATGCGGGCGATGGCCTTGCCGCGACGGGTGATGATGATCTCGGCGCCCTGCTCGACCCGCTCCAGGTAACGCGAAAGATGCTGATTGGCTTCCCGGATGGAGACAATTTCTCGCATGGATTGCCTTTGGGGGATGTCCTACATTCGTCCAATCTAGGCAATTTGATCGGTTCCCGCAAGGTCCGAGCAGCCTTGGGCTGCGCGAGACGAGGAACAAGGCCCGGTGACGGACGCTGACCGGTCACTGGACGTCAGGGGCCAACTGGCCGCTCAGGGTCGTAAGCTGCCTCTCGCGGTCTCACGACGGCAGCGGACCCTCCGAATCGGCAACCTAACGTCGGACCCGCCCTCGCTCGCAGCCCACGTTTAATTGTTCCGAGCCCCCATGCCGCTGGCAGGAAGCGGACCGCACCCAGGATTTACGGCCGATCTACGTCCCACGCTGCCAGCAAAAGACAGACTGCTGACCGCGGGCCGGACCTTCAGCTGGCAGTGGATATGCGACGGTGACAGAGTCGCGTCCATCAACGTGGCCCGCCCGAGTCAGCGGGAGCGCGCAGCAGCGAGCGGACAGGACTCGAAGGCGCTTGGGCTGGGACCCTGGAAGCTTGAACGGCAGCGGTGACGAACCCAAGGGCATGCAATGGCGCACTTTCGACCGGCTGATGGCCGAGCACGATGCAGGCACCCTGGCATCCCTCGTAGCAATGGGGAACGGCTTGAACTACGGCGAAGTCGGACAGATGATCCACATTGTTGTCGGCGCGCCGCAGCCGGAATCTGTATCGCAAAAGGGGTAGCGACGCCGGACGGGGGGCAAGTCTGGGGGCAACAGCTGTTATGTCAATAATAAACAATATGTTACAGACTTTTTCGATAGATGCCGAGCCAATAAAATCCGACGCTTGAAAAGCCCAACACGCATTCGTTGTTTGCCGTTGGCCGCCGGACTCCTCCTTCTTGTCGCGTCGAGCGCCCAAGCCTTCAAGTGCATGCCGCTCCCGGGGCCCAGAGACGCCCTGGGACTCATGTCCAGCCTCGCCGCGCCCTGCCGATTGGCCCACAGCCGCGGGCCTGCGCTCCAACGGAAGAGGGCAATGCAGTCCGGGCGGGGATGTTTTCCGAGTCGATGCAGGAGGTCATCTGAACCGCGGACCCCTGAAGTCCGCGGGCACGATCAGTTCAGCACGCCTCGGAGCGGCGCCAGCCAGTCCCGCCTCCCAAGCAGTCTGGTCTCCGAAACGGCCACCGAGAGGCCCTGGCTGCTCCAGACCGTCATCACAGGCTTCAGCGTGGGGGCCGAATAGCCCAGCGCGACCGCCCCGGCAAGCATCAGCATCGATCCCCAGGGCGTGGCCATGCTGAAGGGCTTGAATGCTGTCCCCAAGGATCGTTTAACCCGATTCCCCAGCAGGTCCACGCTGGCAAGCTCGTCCAGGCAGAGATGGGTCAAATAGCCGAGGACCACGAACATCCCGCCGACCCAGGATTCCCAGGGCGAGAGCCCGAGCAGATGATGGGCCGCGTCTGTCGTCGCCAGGCCCGAGAAGCCGGCGGCGAGCCAGGAATGCCAGACCCCGCGGTGGACGGTGGTGCGGGTGAAGACCTCGAACAGCCCATAACGCACGAAGAGGAAGGTGACGCCCCAAATGAGGGCCAGCTCGACGATGGGAAAACGACCAACCAGCGCAAAACTAACCACAAAGGCGAGCACGACACCAAGCAGGGTGAAGAACCCCCGCACCGGGGCGGAGCTGTCCGAATCGATATCCGGCAGCAGCCCGCCGGCAACCCCCAGGAAGAACCAGGTCTGTGTCTGCTCGGGGCTCGCAAGCCCAGCAGAGTAGAGACCCAGGGCAGCGGCGCTACTGACGAAGGCGCCCCCGTAAAGATGCGTGGTAAAGCTCGCCATCTGCCGTGACAAGCCATCACCCGGAACGGTCACTCTGACCCCAAGCATAGCCTATCTGCGGCCGCACCGGCATGGACCGGGGTTCATCACTTCGGACATCCCCCGCGCCTGGCGAGCCGCAGCCACGCCATTGCAGGTCCTAATCGAGCAGGGCTGGATCGGCCTCGTGCTTACCTTGAGCCTCGTAGCGATCGCGGCGACATCTGTCCTCAACAGGCGGCGTGTCCCCTCTGCCGCGGCGGCACTGCCGTCCATTATTGCGCTGATCGCGGTGGGGCTATTCGAGACTGTTCTTGATGTCTTCATGGGCCCCGCATCATCATGCTTTGCGCACTCCTCATTGCGGCAGCCCGGCTCTCCGTTAACAGTAACGACCGCGTCCCAGCGGTGCCGCGGTCTTCGGGGACTGCCCGCGGATCCTGATGCAGTGACCGAGGATCTGGTCGTTCTCAGCAGCATCATGGCCACACTGCGCAGCACCGACGTCGACGCCTTCATCAGCGAGATGG
>JARRNE010000661.1:0-3733 GCA_037385305.1 Chromatiaceae bacterium
GGGCGAGATGGGTGTTACGCCCGCCGCGCCCCGGCCGCTCCGGCAGACGAACCGTCGTCTCGCCTCCCCACACGTGCAGGCCCGGCGGGCCGGCGATGAGCTGACGCGCAAGCTCACGTCCGCGCTCCGCAGCATCGCCCTCGACGAACCGTTCGTGGAGGTGGACGGCGAGGCCCAACCCCTTTCCTGCCTGTGCGGCGGCTTGTTTCGCCATGGGGAGGGTCGCGACCAGCTCGATCTCCGGGCCGGACCCGTGGGGCTCCGACCTCTCCGCGAGGCCGGCGTCCACCCAGGTGCGACACCAGGTCGGCAGATCGAGGTCCCGCAGAGAATCCGCGAGATCCGGCTCCGGCACCAGAAGCCCGGAGCCGATGATCCCCGGATCGTCGCCGGGCACGTCGGAGATCGCCAGGGCGCGCGTCTTGCGGCCCGCGAGGTAGCACAGGAGGCCGCCCCCCTTGATCCTGGAGACCGCCTTGCGGACCCGGTTCATGGCCTCGATGGGGAGCCCGCTGCCCAGGAGCCATTCGTTGAGACGCTGGAGGTCCGGCAGACCGAGGCCACCCACCGGAGCCTCCACGAGACTGGAGGCCCCGCCCGAGATGAGAAACAACAGGGTGACGGCATCGTCGGCCCCGGCGATAACCTGAAGCACCCGGCGGCCGGCCTCCAGACTGCCTTCGGTGGGAACGGGGTGGCCTCCGACCACCGTATCCAGCCCCACGTCGAGCAGCTTGGCCGGGAGGAGATGGCCGGCCTTGGAGACCGCCAGTCCGCCCCGGATCCGGCGGCCGAGGACCTCGTGCGCCCCGTCCGTCATGGCCTGGGCCGCCTTGCCTACGGCAATCAGCACCACCGGACCCGCAATGGGGGACCGCCTCAAGGCGGCGGCCACCGCCGCACGTCCGTGGACGGCCCGCAGCGCCCGGTCGAAGACCACTTGGAGCACCCGCCGGGGATCGCGCCCAGGTGGCACGGTGGACTCGGACAGCACCGGAGGTAGGGCCGCCATTCCCGAGACAGGCTCGATCAGATCGCGGGCCCTATGCGGCTCCCCCCGCGTGCCGCCGAAGGCCGCGGAGGCCGGCGGTGCCGCTGCGGGCGGGAGAGCAGAGCGCCTGCGCCATCTGGTAAATTCTTACGATGAAAGTCGCGCGTAGCGCGCCCCCTGTCACCCTCGCCCGCTGGGAGAGGGCCAGGGTGAGGGAAACGGTCATGGCGACAGCGACCGACTTTGTCCCATAGTGGTTCTCTGGGGTGGCGCTGACGCCATGGCCGTTAGTCGGCAATCGACGAGCCTTGGGCTGACACATGGGGAGATGAGCTTGGATATGGTGGACCTGCGCCGAGGATACAGCCTCAGCATCCTGTTGCGGATGCTGGTTGTGGGAGACGTTGCCGCGGCCTTGGCCGTGTGGAAGTACGATCTGCTCGACGAGATCTATCTGCACGACCAGCTAACCCCCCTCGGCATCGCGACCAACGGGTTCATTCTGCTGCTGTTCGCCGCCGGCGTCCTGAAGATGGTCGCCACCTTTCTGCACTACGCCGGGGAGGAGCGAGCGCTCGGCCTTTTCGTTGACAACCTTGCCAACGCGGCGGAAGATCCGCTGGCCGGCGTGGGCCGCAGGACGGAGAGTCACCGCCGCTTTCTGACCCTCGCGAGATTAGCGGAGACCCATGCGCCAATCAACCAAGGTGCCCTCGCCTCCGCCCTCGTGGCGAACGAAAGCACCCGAGTGAGCTTTCCAAGGTTCATCAGCAACATCCTGATCCTGACCGGGGTGCTCGGGACCATTCTGGGTCTCGCCCTCGCCTTGGTGGGGGCATCGGGGATGCTCGCCTCCGCGGTGAGCACCGGCGGCATGGGCATGGTGGTGCACGGCATGTCGTCCGCCTTGTCCACGACCATCACCGCTATCCTTTGCTTTCTGTACTTCGTCAACTTTTTCCTCCAGCTCTATGACGCGCATACCCGCTTCATCAGCACGGTCGATCTGCTGACCGCGCTTCGTGGGACTCGTGAAGTCCGTCGCCGCCCTGGTGGAGCGTATGGATGCCTCCCAGCGCACCTTCGAGGCCATAGAGCTCAAGCTCCTCAACACGCTCGAAACCCATCGCGACAAGGTCACGCAGGTGGCGGGCGACGTCAGACGCATCGAAACCATCCTCCGGGACGGCTTCCGCCTGCCGCGTGACCCAGAGCCGGAGCAAGAGCCGTGAGCAATCAGCAGGGCTTCGTGGACCTGCGGCTGAATCACCAGCGGGATCAGACCGCGGAGAGCTTCTGGCCCTCCTTCACCGACATCATGACCGTGGTCGTGATGATCTTCATGCTCGCCATGCTGGTTCTGCTGCTGCGGAACATGGAGCTGGTGAAGGAGCTCAGGGCGACCATGCAGGCGGAGCACCAGGCCGCGGAGCTCGCGCGGTCCAAAGACCAGGAGCGGGTTGCCTTGTCTGCCCGGCTCAGCCAGGCCCAGGCCCATCTCAGTGGCCTGCAGAAACAGCTCGACGCCGCGGAGATCAAGCGCCGCGATCAGGAGAAGCAGCTGGCCCAGCTGGAGCAGCGCGTCCAGGGCCTGAGCTCGCAGCGGGACACGCTCAGCCGGACCAACGAGGCCAGCCAGAACGAGATCGCGAAGCTCAGGGCGGAGCTGGAGTCAGGGACGGCGTCCCTTACCCAGGTGAAACAGTCCCTGAAGGATAGCGAGACGCGCTATACGGCAAGCCAAGCCGCCCTGGACTCCGCGACGGCCGCCCGGCAGCGCCAGGAGGCAACGATCGAGCAGCTGAAGGCGGATCGGCAAGGGACCGCCAAAGAACTTGACCAGCTGCGCGCGGACTATCAATCCAAGGCGGCGGAGCTGTCCGCGGTGCTGGCCAAGCTCGCGACCGCCAAGCAGTCCCAGAGCAAGCTCGCGGAGAGCTACGATCAGCTCAAGACGCGCTACGACCGGCTGGTCCGGCCCGCACGCAGCCCCAAGGGCCGCTATGTCGTCGATGTTCGCTACGCGAAGAGGGCTGGGAGAGTGGAGATCGGCATGCGTGAGCCGTCCCAGTCCAGCTTCCAGCCGGTCGACCGCAGCACCCTGGAGAGCCAACTTGCAAAGCTGGTCAAGGCGCACCCCGAGGGTCTCTACGTCAAAGTAATCATCCCCAAGGACAACGGGCTGAGCTACAGCGAAGCTTGGCAGTTCACCAATGCCCTGCACGCGAAGTACGACTATTACTATTCCAGCGACAACAAAGGCGCGGCAGAACAAAGCGTTAGCGGAGAATAAGGCCGCCTTGGGACATTGGTGGGACATCGCCCGCCAATCTGCTAGGTGATTTGACGAAACAAAGTTACCAGATGTCTGACTCGGTGTTCATTGGCCGACCGATGGGCTTGCGGGCTGGTGCGCGGGCGCGGCTTGGGCAATGATCTGTTTTGTGGGTCAGGCTCTGGCTCCAGAATCGTGGCCGCATCGAAAAGCCGGATGGGGTCACGGCATTACCGCGAGGCTCATCATAGATATTTCGTGACGATTCAACCGAGGAGATCCGAATGGCACATCGATCCTTCCGCTTTGCCCTTGTCTTACGATGTCTCGCTGTCGCTATCGTCCTCGCAATACCGACAATGGCAACGGCTCAAGTGCAATCGCTCGACTCCCAGCTTACACCGATCCGCCACAAATATGGCCTGCCGGCTCTCGCTGCTGCGGTGGTGAAAGACGGCAAGATCATC
>JARRNE010000662.1:0-3163 GCA_037385305.1 Chromatiaceae bacterium
CTGCCCGGGGGGCCCTACGATCTCTGGGGTGCCGGTGACACGGCGCGTTTCGTCAAGGACTTGGTGGGCGCGTTTGCGGCCACCGCGAGTCTGCCCAAAATGCTCAATCGGGAGGCTATTCTGGAAACTCTCCTCCAGGGCTGCGAGGCAGGGGATTTCGTGCTGCGCGTGACCCGCGCGGACAAGTCACAGCGCACTTTCTGGAGAACACGGCCGGACGAGACGGCGATCCAAGACCCGACGCTGGAGGTCGTCCTCCCCGATGCGGCCCTTCTGACCGATATCGAGCTGGGTACACTGGCGCCCAATGTCTTGCCGGAGCTCTGGAACAAGCAGCAGGTTGATTGGCCCGATCTGATCAATTACTTCTCCGGCAAACACCTTGTCAGCATCGACAAAGGGGGCTGGTCCGAGGACATCCTGATTCCCCCTGCCGACGAGGACGCGCTCAAGACTGCAGTCGGTGACGCCGTGAAGAAGGGGTTGGTCTGGCTGCTGAACGGAACCGTGAGCCTGCTTGAGGAAGAGGTACCCGCAGGTTTCCTGAACGAGCACGCCCAGTTGTTGCCCCCTCCTGCCGCGATTCCGGCGTCGAGTCTCGTACCGGATCAGCTTTCGGCTGCCTGGAGCGGAGACGCGACATCTGCTGATCACATCCGCGGCGCGCTCTCGGCAAACTTCGGAAAGCCGTTCCCCTGGGTTACGGTGCGCAAGAGCCTTGAACAAGGTTTCAGCCTTGGGCTGTTCGAACGAACGTTGGATTCTGGGCCATGGCCGTGCGACCTCGGCGGGGCTCCGGCCGTGAGGTTGCGAGTCGCCAAAGGATGTGTTGAAGATATCCACGTCGCTGGTGACTACGACACTGTGAAGGTTGCCAAAACGGAGCTTCAGGCTCACGAGATCGTCGATCTTGCAGATGTCGTCGATGAGCTGATCGAAGCGACCGTCGGACATGATCTGCGCCTGACCTTGACCGTGGAGCTGAACCGGGACGGCGGTCCTTCCGCCGAAGCGATTCTCCGCGTCGATGAGGTCTTTGCCAAGGTCAAGGCGGGCTGGGCTCTTCACTGAATAGCAGTTACCCGACCCCGCGCTTCCACGTTACTCCGGCGGGAAGGCAGTTATGCGATTAGCGCGTAGCCACTCCAGGCCGGACATGTGGCGAGCGTGCCGGACCCTGGTCAGCTCCTGGAGGCTCCGCCGCCCAGGTGCTGCTGGAAAGCAACTGAAGCCGCTCGTCGGTTTGGGGACCTGCTGCCGGTGAAGCATGATGGCTACGAGGTCGGGTCGACGCCGCATTAGCCGACCGTTGGGCCGCTCGGGATATCTTGCTCTGCGGTGATCGGATCGCGGCGCGGCTACGATCGGAAAGCGCACTTTTCTCGTCTCGAAAGGCAGTTGGAGCGCTTATCCACGCCATGGTCCGCCTCGTCATGCACGTCGATCTCGATGCCTTCTATGCGGCCATCGAGCAGCGCGACGTCGGCGCCGAGCCGGGCAAGCGGGGCGTCGTCGCCACTTGCTCCTACGAGGCCCGACGGTACGGCGTCCACTCCGCCATGCCGATGGCCGAAGCCGTGCGCCGGCTGCCGCCGGAGACCATCTACGTGCGTCCGCGGATGGAAGACTACGCGCGGATTTCGCGACAGGTCATGGCGGCGCTGGAGGGCATCTCCCCCGTCGTCGCGAAGGTCTCCATCGACGAGGCGTACCTGGATGTCTCCGGATTGGAGCTTCTCGTGGGTCCGCCCGAGGTCATCGGCCACCGGGCCAAAGTGGTGATCCGGGAGGCGGTTGGCCTCACTGCGTCGGTGGGGATCGGGCCAAATCGGCTCATCGCCAAGCTCGCCTCCGATTCCCACAAGCCCGACGGGCTCACGGTGGTGCCGCCTGACGGCGTGCAGGCGTTTCTCGACCCCATGCCGCTGACGGTGCTGCGCGGGGTGGGCGTCAAGACCGCACCGCGCCTGCAACGCCTGGGTCTTAAGACGGTCGGCGACGTCCGGCGGCTTTCCCTCGAAGAGCTTCGCCGGCAGCTCGGGGCACGAGCGGGCACCGAAGTCCATCTCCAGGCGCGCGGGATCGCCGACGACCGCGTCTATCCCGCCAGCGAGCGCAAGTCGATCTCCAAGGAGACCACCTTTGCAGAGGACGTGACCGACCCAGCGGTACTGCGGGACACCCTGCGCTGGGCGGCCCAGGAGGTCGGGTTCCTTGCCCGCCACGAGGAGCGCAAGGGCGCGGTCGTCACCCTGAAGATCCGCTTTCGCCCCTTCGAGACCCACACCCGCTCGCGCACGTTGCCGGTGCGGACCGCGAGCGATGGCGAGATTTTCCGGGCGGCGTGGTCGCTGTTCGAGGCGGAGCCCTGGGCGGGCAAGCCGGTGCGGCTGATCGGACTGGGGCTGTCGGATTGGGAGGAGGTTGGCGGCCAGGCCGACTTGTTCGGGAGCGAGGCGCCGCAGCCGCCTCCGCAGGACGAACGCCTCGACGAGACCCTCGACGCCATCCGCCGCAAGTTCGGCAGGGGGTACCTCCAGCGCGGATTGAACCGACGGAGATAGCCGATCGGGAAGCGGGGCCGCGGGCGCAGGTATTCGGCCCGCCAAGGGAGTATCCAGTCGCATCAACCCGAGCCGAAGCCGAAGAGGTAACTGATGAATCCGCTGCTCCTGCTGCCTTGCCTCCATTCCGACGAGCGCGCCGCGCGCTGTCGGGAGGTCCTGCTGATCCCCAGGGATTGGGCGGCGGAGCTGGGCCGCACCGCAGTCACTGCGGCCGAGACTGGAGCTTACCGCGGGTGCAACCCGCCTTCTGCGCAACTAAGGCATTGATTTATCGTTGACTGGCACATGGGGGCTATGCATCGCCGGCGCCCTATTGCGGGGCGCGAGCGATCAGGCTCACAGCGGGGTGACTAGACAACGGGGCTCCCTCCCGCCAAGCTACGGCGGGAAGTCAGGTCGGATAACCGGAGGAGCCCACGATGAGGAGCATGAACGAGCCAGCGCGTGCGATCAAGCATCAGGCACTGTTCGACGAGCTCGCAGAGATCTTGGCGTTTGTGCAGACGGCCTACCAGCAAGGGCGTACAGCGCATGAGGTGGAGTGCGGACTCTGGCAACGGATGCTGAGGCTCGGTCGAAGCGTCTACCAAGCCTGG
>JARRNE010000663.1:0-3223 GCA_037385305.1 Chromatiaceae bacterium
CGGTCGCGGTAAGCCGTACGGCGATCAATGACAATCGGGACAAGATCCCGGCCCGGAGACAGGGCGCAGGGACCCCCCAGGACGTACCGGAGTGGACCTCTGCCGTCAGGGCTCCCCCAGAGAGGCGGGCAGGACTGCATGCGCAACCGCGGCCCCGGCGTCAACCTCCAGCGAAACACGGCCCGGCGCGCCGTGCCGCCAACCCCTGCAGGATTTGCCCGGATGGAACCACCCGCGCTCGCGACCCTGCAGGCCATGCCGATCTTCGGCGCCATCCGGACCGAGGTCCTGCAGCTGCTCGTGGAGCATTCCGCAACCGTTGACGTACCCAAGGGGGCGTTTTTCTTCCGCGAAAATGACGCGGCAGAATCACTCTTCGTATTGGAGAGCGGCCGCGTCGCCATCCTGAAACAGTGGAACGGAGAGGACCACCTGCTGGCCCACATGGGCCCCGGCGATTGTTTTGGGGAGATGGCATTGATGGACTTCGCTCCGCGCAGCGCGAGCGCCCTGGCAACGGAAGCATCCACTGCGCTTGAGCTCCGTGCAGCGAGCCTGTTGGAAGTCTACGAGAAGGACCTGGAACAATTCGCGCTTATCCAGATGAACCTGGGCCGCGAGGTGAGCCGACGGCTTCGTCTCGCGGACGAGCGCCTGTTCCGCGCCCGGGTCGGGGCCTCCGGGCCCTGCGGGGCGAACGAGACAATCCACTCGACCTGAGGCGGGCGGGTCTCCACCTTGTTGGAGTTGTCGGTTGCGCCCCGGATCGAGTAGTTTTGGCGATCAGGCCCGCGTCGAGCGAGAGCCACGGAGACCTCGGCGTCGAGAGCCAAGCCGCGGGGCCTACATGTGAGGCAACGAAGGCGATGTGTGTCAAATCTTGTACCGTCCTGCTTGTCCTTTCACCCGCCTTCGGCGTCGCGCCGCTAGCCGCAGAGCCCGCCTATGCTCCCGGCGGCGCTCCTTGAAGGCGCACGAAAATCCGGCGCAATCCGGTACAACATCTTCCGGCCATCGCCTAGACGGCCTACCCCGACGACTGATCCTGTACCCCTCATGACTGGCGGGATGCCAGCCCCTGCCAATGGGGAGGATGCGTCTGGGCAAGCGAGGCCCCCGACCGCCCAATCCAGCCGCAGTAAGGAGGCATTTCATGATCACCGGCCGACGCGAGCTGACCGCAAGCACGCTAGTCTTGGCGATCACAGCCATCGCCTTTGGAGCGAACGCAGCTGACGCACCCAAGGGAGACGTCGCTGCCGGGAGGGCAATCGCCATGGACCGGGCCAAAGGCAACTGCATTGCCTGCCACGTCCTCCCCGGGGGAGTCAGTCCCGGAGCAATCGGGCCGGCTTTGGTAGCGATGAAGTCGCGCTTCCCGTCGAAGGAAGCCTTAGCGGAGCAGATCTGGGACCCCACCATCCGAAATCCCGAAGCCGTGATGCCACCGTTTGGCAAGTATGGGATCCTGACCGAGAAGGAATTCAACGACGTGGTGGAATACATCTGGTCGCTGTGACAGCCGCCCGCAGGTCACCATTTGGAGGCTAACCACAAATGAAAAAGACCCTTGCGCTCGTTACCGCACTGGGCCTGATCTCCACCAGCGCGCTGGTCTGCGCGACGCCGAAGGAGGACCAGGAGCGGTTTCAGCATTACTTCGAGACCCGCTTCCCGAAGGTGCCGAAGAATGACTTCGGCAACGGCGTCTATGCCATCGATGCGGTCGCCCGCGAGAATTGGGAGGCGATCGAGGAGTTCCCCCCCTACGACCCTGGCATCTCCAACGGCGAGACGATGTGGAAGACCCCCTTCGCCAACGGCAAGACCTACAAGGACTGCTTCCCCGACGGGCCTGGTATCGGCGCCAAGTACCCGCATTGGGATAAGAAGCGCAGCATGGTGGTGACCCTGCCCCTGGCGATCCCCGCGGACGACCCCAAGGCATTGGCCGCCTACGAGAAGGGAAAGCACATCTACTTCGCCCGCCGCGGCCAGCTGAATTTCTCCTGCGCGAGCTGCCATGCGGGCAACTCCGGCAACCGGCTTCGCACCGAGATCCTGAGCCCCGCCTTAGGGCAGACAACCCACTGGCCGGTCTACCGCTCGAAGTGGGGCGACATGGGCACCCTGCACCGGCGTTTTGCCGGCTGCTTCAAGCAGGTGCGGGCCAAGCCTTACAAGGCCCAAGGCGAGGAGTACCGCGACCTCGAGTACTTCCTGACCTACATGAACAACGGCCTGCCGCTCAACGGACCTGCCTCGCGCAAATGAGCGTCTGCGCAGCAGCCGCCCCGTTGCCGGTCTGACCCCGGAGATAGAGGAGTCTCGGTGAAAACGAAAATCGCCAATCTTTCCAGCGCGTTCCTGATCGCGGCCCTAACCGTCGCCGTCCCGGCCGGCAGCGCCTGGGCGACATGGCGATACCAGGCTGAGAGAGCCATTGCCGCCGCGAAGACGGCACAGTCAAGAGCGACAGCCGCGGGGGCTGCATCCGCAGAGAGCGCCAAGCTGATCAGGGAGGCGGAGGGACTGCTGCCCTCGCGCGAGTACACCAAGGCGCGTCAGCTGGCCAGGGAGGCGAAGGAGTTGAGCGAAACGGCGCTACAGAATACCAAGGCGAAGGCTGAAGCGGCCGTAGGCCCTGCACCGAAAGAGGCGAAAGAGGCCGAACGTTCCCCTTCCGTCAAGGCCCCCACGGGCACTGCCGCGCCTTCTCAGGCCTCAGCCGAAGGCCCTGCCGCCGGATCCAGCGTGGATGCCGAGAAGGCGATCGCCGCCGCCGAGCTGGCTCGCAAGCGGGCTGCCTCCGCCGGTGGGGAATGGCGGGATACTGGCAGTATCATAAAGAAGGCTGAAGCAGCCGCGGCTTCAGGCCATTACACGGACGCCGTCAGGCTCGCGGACCAGGCCCGGCGGCAGGGCGACCTCGGCTACGAGCAGGCGATGCACCAGCAGAAGGCCACCTTCCCGGCTTACATGAAGTGATCACCAGCGCGGCGCCGCGAAACAGCCGGATTGATCAGTGCTTCGGCATGCATTAACAGAGAGGAGGATCTGGAGCCTATAAGAATCGCCACGGCTTTCGCCTGCGCCGCGCTCGTCGCGGGGACCTGCGGGCCTGCCACACTTCCGGCCGCCGAGTTGAACATCCTGACCCTGCTCGAGCTCGGCTAGCCCGCCGATAAGATCAAGTGGTACCGAGGGGGCATGCAGGATCGGG
>JARRNE010000664.1:0-2777 GCA_037385305.1 Chromatiaceae bacterium
TCGTCGCGGCCTGTTTCAAGACAAAGGTGACGAATCCCGCACACCAGGCCCAGGCACTCCCCTGGTTGCCGTTCATATAGGCGCGAACCCAAGGGCCGCAGTTCGCCCCGCCAAGCTCGATCGGGTGTTCCCGCAGATGCTGCTTGGCAACCTGCATGACCGTGTCGCCAAGCCTGGCGCCCGCCTCACACTTGGCGAAGGACCGCACCATTGGCGCAACGAGGGCGTCCCAGGTCGTTTCGTCGACTTGACCGCTATCCGATATTCCACGCGCCCGCTGAAAGGATTGCAGGGCCCGCTCGGTTGCTGACCCGAACTCCTCGTCGATCGTGGTTTGGAATCCGTGTATCGAGAGCCACTCCTGAATGCGCCGGGCCTTGCGGCCGCGGGTCCCATTCCCGATCTCGCCGGGGTATTCGAATTCTTCACGGACCGACTTCGGATAGCTGAGCATCTCACCGGCCTCAGCCGCTGGCTCGGCCTTGGGCTCCGTGAGATAGCGCCGGTAGGCACCCTTCGTCTTCGGCCCCGGAACGCCCAACATGGTGCCGTCGTAGAAGCCGAAATGCTTCAGGCCGGCCTGAACGAGACGCGCATCCGCCTGATCGATTGCATCGAGGTCTAGAGGCATGATCTTCTCCAGCTGGTGAATTCCCAAGAAGAACGTCGCTGGGATGACACCGTGCTATTCTCCCTTCAGCTCGAAGAGCTCGCTTGGTGCTCGCAGCTCCTTCTGCCATTGCAGCCAAAACACGTCGGTCGCACAGGTGGTTCCGCCCCTCTCGACATGCCAGCCGCCGTCTTTGAACCGTAGAAGAACGATCGTCAGCTCATCCGATTCCATGCATCCCTTGTGGATCGGCTTGTTTGCAGGCGTGACCGGTTGCCCGTTGAGCAACGCCCAGCCCTTATAGACATTCAGGTCCTCCACCCGAAAGAGAATGGCACCGGTGTAGGAGAGATCATCTGCCACCTTGGCTCGCGCCGCACTGATCAGCATGAAGCTTGTCCTACCGAGACGCTTGATGGAGCGCTAACCCCGTATCGTGCTACACAATGTTCCCCGCCTTCGACATAGCCTATGAAAGCCATCGCTTCACCACAGCCTCGAATGAGTTGTCGCCACGGGCGTATTTGATCGTTTGGATCTGTCTCACGGAAGGGAAAAGAAAGCGTCCGACGGGCTCTTCTGCAACCAGTAGCACGTTCTTCCCGATCGCGTGGGCCAGCCCGAGCTCCAGGGCTACGTTCGGATTTGCATCCGTCAAGTCGACGAGAATCCGATCGGCGCCGAGAATCTCCCGCCACAGCGACCGAATGATGCGAGGGTCTGTCGTCATGTCATGACGGACGTAGCGGAAGCCGCATGCATCGCACGCGCGCTTGGCGGCATCCCGCTGCTCGTCGAACTCGGGGGCAAACGGAGTCACATGAAAGCACACCGGCTTGCCGCCGTTCCCGTCCGGGTAATGAGGCGGCCAGGCAGGTCTCACCACTCGTGGCTTCGACAGTTTCGCGGTGCGAAGTACGGTCTCCATAGTGCGGGCGAACGCATAGGAATCCCCGCTCGCCTCGCGCACCATGCGTATGGCCACCGTTCCGCTCGAGCGCTCCAGAGCTTCGCCGTAGTCCTGCTCGAAATGAGCGAGCGTCTGGTCAGCCAAAGCGCCCGGATCGTCAACCTGCCCCAGCCGAGCCGGCGTAAACACCGCCTCGGCGATACCTGCTTCGACAACGTCCACATCCGCTGACGTGCCCTTGAGTTGGCGCACCGGCAGGTCAACGTCGAACGGGGCTCTTCCTGTTGCAATCACGACGGACGGTATGCCAAGGGCGAGGGCCATTCCCAATTCGTAAGCCGTCTGCGCCCGTTGTAGGTTGGTGGTGTCGTACCAGGTATCCCCGATCCGCACCACGCCCAGCTCGTACGCGGCCTGCGGTCGCTGCAGGCCCCAGTCCCCGAAGTCGAACAGCGCGACGCCGCATGAACGAAGCTGGTCCCAACGGCCCTGTGCCATGGCGTGGGGCGGCAGCCTCGGTAACACCTCCGCCCCGAGGCGAGCTGCCGCCTGCTCCACCGCTCTCGTGAACGAATCGCCCGCCGAGAACAGCCGCCGAGGACGCATCTGCACCGGAGGAGAATCCCAAAGAGGCTCGACGACCATCACGTGGTGCCGCCGCCAGAACTGTTGCGCCTTGAGGGCGACGCTCCAGGCTGTCGCCTCGCGTTCGAGGGCGGCCTCTTCGGAGAGGCCGTGTTGTCTCAAATAGCTCAGCTGTTCCAGCATGTCCTGGAAGAGCTCGTGGCACACCTCGCCTTCTTCTGTGCCGTCCGTCGAGGTTCGCGTGACCTCGACGAGCATCTTTGATAAGCCCCCGTAGACCCGCCGGGCGGCCGGCCCGCAGCCCGCCAAGTCATTGCGTTGACGATCCTGCGCATAATCCCCGGCTTCGGCCATCAGCTCGCGAATGCCGCTTGAGGTCTTACGCAAGTCATCGAGGCCCTCGCCCGGGGAAATGGTTCGCCCGAGACGGTCAATCAGCCCCGAGAGGGCCTTTGCCCGGCCTTCGCTCACCTCACCCTTCCCCTGGTCTTCTGCCAATCGCTTCCGCAGCAGATCTAGGACGTTGGCATTGAAGGCGGCGCCAGGGTCTTGTGGGTCCGATCCCTGGGCGATCTGGGAGGCCAACACCGCGAACTGGCGTTGCAGGCCTGATAGGCTCGACAGCTTCTCCTCGAGCTCCGGGTGCTCGGATTTGTATTTCTCCGTGACCTC
>JARRNE010000665.1:0-3679 GCA_037385305.1 Chromatiaceae bacterium
GCAGGAACGGCTGCGGCGCCTCGACCAGTCGGGCACGCGGACGCGCGAGGACTGGGAGGAAGCGAAGGACCTCTCCGGCTTCTACACCGGCGAGGAGCTGGCCATCCTCTACAACCGCGTGCAGGTGTTACCGGCGGCGTGATTGTGTACAAGAATCGCCGGTTTGAAAATGTACCTGCCAAAAATGGGCGCCGCTGCCGAAAACGGGCAGCGGCGCAAGCCGCTTAGGACTCGATCTGGTCCTTCATGCGGTAGCTTTTCCCTTCGATGAGGACGGTCTCGGCATGATGCAGGAGGCGATCGAGGAGTGCGGAGGTCAGCGTGCTGTCGTTATTGAAGATCTCCGCCCACTTCTTGTAGACGCGGTTGGAGGTGATGATCGTGGCGCCGCGCTCGTAGCGATGGCTGATGATCTGGAACAATAAATCGGCGCCAGTCTTATCGATGGGCAAGTATCCCAGTTCGTCCAGTACGAGGACGGTCGGCTTGAGGTACTTGTCCAGCTCGGGCTTAAGCCGTCCGGTCGTTTGCGCGGCGGCCAAGGCATTGATGACATCCACGGCCGTGGCGAAGCGAACCGAGTGGTTTTCAAGGCAAGCGGCATAGCCCAAGGCCGTGGCCAGATGGGTCTTGCCCACACCGACCCCACCGAGGAAGATCACATTGGCCTTCTCGGCGATGAACTTCAGGCGAAACAACTCCTGGACCTGAAGGCGGTTGATCTTAGCGGGCCAACTCCACTGGAACTGCTCCAGGGTCTTGATGACGGGGAAGCGCGCCTGGCGAATGCGCCGCTGGACACTGCGCTCTTGGCGCAGCAGCGTCTCGCCGGCGATGAGGCGGGCGAGAAACTCGACATAGCCCCAATGTGCCTGGGCGGCCTCTTTGGCCAGGTCCGCGTAGTGCAATGTGCCTGGGCGGCCTCTTTGGCCAGGTCCGCGTAGTGCTCTTGGATAAAGGGCAGCTTCAGATAGGCGAGCTGGGCGTCGAGTTGCTCGGTCGAGGGAGGTTTGTTGGACGTGCTCATGGCGTTTCCTGCGGCGGCGCTGTGGTGGGCTCGTAGACCGTCAAGTCCGGCTCGGGCATGTCCAGTTCCAGCAGATCCTGGCGGCGGGTTAGCTGCAGGGCAGTGGGCCCGGGCAGCAGCCGTTTGCGACTCTCCAGCAGATTAGCGATGTACTCGCAGCTGAAAGCCTGGAAGGCGAAGGCATCCTCCATGGCCCGAGCCACCGCCTCGGTGCCGTAGATCTCGCTCAAAGCCACGATCTTCTGCACGTGGTGGCGGGGATTGAGGCGGCGCTCGGCCAGGGCCTGGTAGTAGTCTTCGGCTTTGGGCGAGAGGGCAAGGAAACGCCCGAGCAGTTTTTGCTCGCGAGCATTGTGGCGCTGCGCGATCAGTGCCTTGGGATGGTCCGGATCCTCGATATCCCGGTGGCGGTCGTAGCAGCGTGCATGGCGCGCCACGAGCTTGTCGTGGTGGTACAGACAGAGCCGATCCGGATAGACCTTCAGCGTCAACAAGGTGCTGGCATACTCGGCCGGTACCGAGTAGCGATTGGCATCGTAGCTCACCCGAAAGCGTGGCGAGGCGCGCACCTGGCGTACCGTGGCGACATCGTAAGGGGTGAGGGGTCCCGGGTGCAGTGCGGCTTGTTCCTTGGCGAACAGCTCCACCGGCGGCTTATGGGTCTCACCATGGATGCGCACGTTGGCGATCGTGTCCATCCACACCCTGGCGGCGGGGTTCAGGGCGCTGAACTGGGGGATATCCAGCCCGTTGAGGAAATTCTTTTTTGACATAGCCGACCCCCGATTCCACCCGCCCCTTCTCCTGTCCCTTGCCCTGGTTGCAGGCAAAGACGGTGAAGCCGCTATGGCGGGCGAAATCCAGGTAGTGGGGGTTCGGCGCCTCCCCGGTGAGGCGGCGCAGCACCGCCGACTTCAAATTGTCGAGCATGATCTTCTCGGGTACGCGGTTGCCGAAGAAGGCAAAGGCATGCTGGTGGCAAGCCAGGAACTGCTCCATGCGCTGGTTGAGGGTAAACTCCACATACAACAGGCGGCTGTAGCAGAGCACCATCACGAACAGCGAGAGCTTGCGGCGGGTCTGGCCGACGGCCACCGTCCCATACTCACCCCAGTCGACCTGCGCGCACTCCCCGGGGGCGAACGACAGAGTCAGGAAGGCCGGTGCGCGGCGCGGACGCACGATGCGCACGTAGTCCTTGACGATGCTGTAGCCGCCGTCGAAGCCGTCCTCGCGCAGGCGTTGGAAGACCTGCTGGGCGCTGTAGGGATGGGCCTCCAGCCACTGGCGGATCTGGGATTTATAGGGATCGAGCTTGCTCGCACGCGCCGTGCACTGGCGGGGACGAAAGCGTGGCTCGCCGATCCACTTGGCCACGGTGCGCCGATCCAGATCCAGGGCCCGAGCGATCTGCGCGACCTTCAGGCCGCGTTGCTCACGATACGCACGGATCTTGCAAAAGGTCTCATAGTCGATCATGACGCGTCCCCCAGGGCCTGGCGCAAGACCTCGCGCATGGCACGCAACTGCCCTGTCGCGCGCGATGCGCGAGCTCGGGCCAAGGGTGCAGTAGGCGTCGAAGACTCCAGCGCCAGCACCTGATAGAGCGGCGCCTCATAGGCAATCAACCCGGCGCCAACAAGCACCTCGCGCGCCTGCTCCAGGTGTTGTGTGGACAGGGACAGTAAATGCCCAATCGAAGCATCGGCGTAGAAGCTCAAGCCCTGGGCGTCGGCCACCGTGACCAGAAACAGGTACAGGGCCAGTGCCTCGGGATCGCAGCGGGTGATGTGGCGATCACGTACCAGGCGCTGATCCACCCAGCTGAACTGGCGGGGGACCCGGCGTACCCGTGAGGGGACCAACAGGCGTTTTTGCATCGTAACCTCCTTCGGCGCTGTGTGCGCCGGCAACAATGTCCTGCCCTAATTGTTGGAACCGCCTCGTGGTACGCGCTATGTCCTCTTGTAACGCACTTCCGGTTAAGTTCGCGATAAGTCCAATCAGAACAACAGGTTGTGCGCGCAAGAGATCTTGTAACGCAATTTCCGCTAAACTCGGTGATTTCTCATTCGTTTCAATCGGTTGCGCCAAGGAGTCCTCTTGTAACGCAGAAGTGCTCTGTGCACCGGGGCGGCGCCAGTAGCCGGGATGGGCCGCCCGCCAGGCGCGCACCCGCTCCACATTCGCCGCGCCGCGGAAGTAATCGCGGTTCTGCGCCTTGGCTAGCCAACGGCGCTGGCTGGCTGTCTTGCTCGCCTTGCGGCACCCTGGCTTGCCGCAGTAGCGTTGGTGGTGCCGGTTACGGGGATCCGGCTGGAATAATTCCCCGCAGTGCAGACACTTACGTTGTCTGTGCTGTGTCATCGGCGTGCCCTCCGATCTACGCCAATGATCGAGAATTTCACCGCCCCTGACTGAAGAAAACGGCCTCTGTAGAGGGTGTGGGAAGAAGACCGAAGAAGGGAAGAACAGGATGGAAAGAAACAGGCGGGAAGAAGATACTGAAGAAGATTTCCTACACGTTCAAACCGCCAGTCCGCCTACAGTTTCAGAACGGCGCTGACAGAAGGCCGGGGGGAACGGCTCAAGGGCGAGGAGGAGGTGTTCTCCGGCCTGTTCTGGAGCGGGGAAGAGGCGCTCGCCCTGGGA
>JARRNE010000666.1:0-2759 GCA_037385305.1 Chromatiaceae bacterium
CAAGCATCGGCGCGGCGCCACGGCAACGACCGCGATGACGCATATCGCCATCCAGGAAGCGCACGACTGGGCCGCGCGGGTCTATGGGCCCGAGATCCGGGACAAGTGGGACCAGGTCTACAAGAAGCCGGGCCACGAGATGTAGTGGACGCGTCGGCGAAAGAGGCCCAGTCGACGCGCGGCTTCGAGCGCCGGAGTGAACTTGGAGGTACGAACGATGGGCACGCACGCACTTAGTCCCAGGCAACAGGGAATCGTTGCCATCTCGGCCTTCGCGGCCAATGGCGACCTGGAGAGACTGCAATCCGCCCTTCACGAGGGTCTGGATGCCGGGCTGGCGCGGCGGTCGTCCTTGCCGCGCTGCATGAGGAAACACTGCACGCGCGGGCAGCACCCGCGGGGCGGGTGCTACACTGCGGCCGCGCTTTCTGCACTGCCGCGCGATGCGATACCCGATGTCCCCGACCGCCCCCGCGCCTGCCGACGCCGCTGCCGAAGAGAAGCCCAGTCCCGAACGGTCGCGGCGCATCGCCTTGGCGCTGACCGCGCTTGGCGTGGTTTACGGTGACATCGGCACCAGCCCCCTGTACGCCCTGCGGGCCTGCTTCCACGGCGACCTGTCGGTGGTCGCAAGCAATGCCAATGTGCTCGGTGTGCTATCGCTGATCTTCTGGGCCCTTGTCCTGATCATCTCGCTGAAATACCTCTTGCTGGTGATGCGGGCCGACAACCGGGGCGAGGGCGGCATCCTGGCCTTGTTGGCCCTAGCCGATCCAGACCGGGCGAAGGGCCGCTGGCGGGTCGCGCTGATCCTGGCGGGGGTCTTCGGCGCCGCTCTGCTGTACGGTGACGGGATGATCACGCCGGCAATCTCCGTACTGTCCGCGGTCGAGGGCCTGAAGGTAGCCGCGCCGCAGTTGCATGCCTCGGTGATCCCCTTGACGATTCTGGTGCTGCTGCTGCTGTTCATGTTCCAAAAACGGGGCACGTCCGGGGTCGGCAGCGTCTTCGGCCCGGTGATGGTGCTGTGGTTCGGGGCGATCGCCGTCCTCGGCGCCCGCGGCATCGCCGAAGCGCCGCAGGTCCTGCAGGCACTTGATCCGCTGCACGCGCTGCGGTTCCTGCGGGATAACGGCCTCACCGGGTATCTTGTCCTCGGTGCGGTGTTTCTGGCGGTCACCGGCGGCGAGGCGCTGTATGCCGACATGGGGCATTTCGGCGCGGCGCCAATCCGGCTTGGGTGGTTCACCTTGGTGCTGCCCGCCCTACTGCTCAACTATTTCGGCCAAGGGGCGATCATCCTCGCCCATCCCGACGAGGTGCCCCACCCCTTTTACAATCTGGTGCCGGCCTGGGGCGGCTACCCGATGGTCGCTTTGGCCACCCTGGTCACCGTGATCGCCTCCCAGGCGGTGATCTCCGGGGCCTTCTCTCTGACCCGCCAGGCGGTTCTGCTACGCTACTGCCCGCCGATGACCATCGTCCAGACGTCGTCGGAGGAGATCGGCCAGATCTACATTCCGAACGTGAACTGGGGATTGATGATCGCCGCCGTGCTGCTGGTTATCGCCTTCGGTTCTTCGACCAGCCTGACCGCGGCTTACGGCGTCGCCGTCAGCACCATGATGGTCATCACCACTGTCCTGGTCTTCCTGGTGGCGCGGCGGCGCTGGGGCTGGCCGCTGTGGCTCGCGGTCGGGGTCACGGGGCTGTTTCTGGTAATCGACACCGGGTTCCTCGGCGCCAACCTGTTCAAGTTCGGCAGCGGCGGCTGGCTGCCGTTGCTGGTGGGCGCCGTGGTGCTGTTCCTCATGGCCACCTGGCGGCGGGGGCGTGAGCTGCTCTCGGCACGCGTGCACGATCGCAGCCTCAAGCTCAATCAGGTGCTGCACGAGACGGTGATCCTGCTGACTACGGTGACCGAGGAGGAACCCCGGGTGCCGGCGGCGCGCCGCTTCCGGGTCGAGCACCGCGGCTACGGCGTCCACCGCCTGTTCGTGCACTATGGCTTCATGCAGTCGCCCAACATCCCGGTGGCAATTCGCCTGTGCCAAAGCTTCAACCTAATTGACACCATCGACGCCGAGAACATCGCCTACTACCTCTCACGCACGACCCTGATTCCAGTCAAGCACCTCGGCGGCATGGCCTATTTCCGAAAACGCCTCTTTGCCCTGCTCGCGCGGAATGCGGTACGCGCCGGTGACTTCTACCAGCTGCCGCCTGGGCGGTCGATGGACCTGGGCGTGCAGATCGAGCTCTGAGTGCCGCCGGCGTTGGACGCCTCGCGGCGCGGTCACGGGCAGAGCGGGGGCACTGCCCGGACGGGCCCTCGGGCGCTCTGCCCCTGCTCGCCTCGGACCGGTGCGGCGCCCGACCGTATACGCCTTCCCGGAGACGCCGCACAACCAGTTGCCGGATCTAGCACGGCGTGATGCCACAGAACTCGTTTTCGGGCGCGGCGATCCGAGACGCAGACGCCAGCGGAACTTGGCTCAGAAGCAATGCCTAACTCTGCCCTGCCTCTGAGACGCCGCCACTCCACGCTGGTGGTTCTGCCGGCATAGGGACGGGGATCCTCAGCATCCTACCTCGCGGGAGTATGTATCCGTGCCCCTTCAGGCGTGGCGATGGGCGGAGATAGGAGAGCCTGCGGCAACGGGGCAGTCAGGGCTGGTCGCCTATCGGCCAATAGCGGACATGACAGGCAACTTGCCCATCCCTCTGCGGTAAGATGTTCTCCCGCCCGGCAACACACT
>JARRNE010000667.1:0-3450 GCA_037385305.1 Chromatiaceae bacterium
CAGCAGTGCCCGTGTCGCCTACGCCGCCTCGGCTCCGCCCTGGCTGTGACCGGTGACATAGACCGGGCGCCCCCTGCCGCTCAGGTCAGCGAGTGCGGCAACGACCTGGCCCTGCACCGCACACAGCTCCTCGAGGAATCCATCGTGCACCCGGCCACCCAGGTTGTCCTTGTCAACATTATCAGGATGCCCCGCGCCCAGGTGTTCGTCGGCCAGCTTGAACGGAACCAGAAGCGCCTCAAAATTCTGCGACCAGTCCTTGATGGAATCCAAGGCGTTGCCCAAGGTATCAAACTGGGTACTCGTTCCCATGTAGGCGACGATGTTACGATCCGGATAGGGAGCGATGCATGCAACCGACGTCTTGCTGCCATGCAGGATGACAGGCTCTGCGGCAGCAAGGCCCCCCACTCTGTTGATCCAGCTAAGCGCATCTTGTTTGTCACCGGCATTTTCCGCGTCATCGAATCCCGCGGCGTAGGTGA
This sequence comes from Chromatiaceae bacterium, assembly GCA_037385305.1. Classification (GTDB taxonomy): domain Bacteria; phylum Pseudomonadota; class Gammaproteobacteria; order Chromatiales; family Chromatiaceae; genus JARRNE01. The sequence continues at coordinate 486 of JARRNE010000667.1, forward strand.
ACCGGCAAATTTCAAGCAAAAGTCGCGCAAGCCCGCTGTCGAATGTCATCATTGCCAACTCTCCCGATCAGGGTAAACCGCGGACATGCCGTCCACGCCACCCCCTTGTTGATGCCGTTCGAATTCTGCCCAGGTGTACCGGTTGAATAGTAACCAGGGAAGAAGGCCGCTCGGCGAAGCGAGCGGCTGTGGACAAGTGTACGGACAGGGGTTCGAGCAGCAATGGAACGAGAACCTGGTATTTTTGGTTTCCGAGGCGGTCGCACTACAGCTCCTGGCTAGGATCGCGCGGGTCCCGCAGGGGTCGAGGCTCGCCTCGCTGCACGGCTTCGGGTAGCCCGAAGTAGTAGCGGCCGAGCAGGTTGATGTGCCGTTGGCCGAACGGGGAAAGGCGTTCGATGTCCTCTTCGCGAAGCACGTAGCCCTCCGCATGTCGCTGGCGCAGAGCGACTTCCATATACCGCGTATTCCAAAGCACGATGGCATTGACGACGAGTCCGAGGGCGCCGAGCTGACCTTCCTGCCCCTCCCGGTAAGCCTGACGGAGCTCGCCCCTCCTGCCGTGGAAGACGGCCCGAGCGAGCGAATGCCGACCCTCCTGACGATCGAGCTGGATGAGCATCTGGCGGCGGTAGCTCTCGTCGTCGATGACGTTGAGCAAGTGCAGTGTCTTGGAGATGGAGCTCTTGGCCAAGAGGCGACTCTCTCCTAAAGAAGAAGACGAGCTACGGAGACTTCTGGCGCGAGACCAGCCGCAATGGGCCGCACGGAGCTCTCCAGGAATCCGGCTTACAGCCCCTCATCGGAACAAGGGTGCCAGATCGAGGGCACAGCGCGGGAGCCCCGGCAGGGGCGTGGGCCGGCTCAGGTCGATGGTCTCCCGCACCTGGTAGGCCCCCTGATCGGGCAGCGCGAAGCGCAGCACCTGGCGCTCGCCGATGGCCACGATCCAAGCCTCCGGGATGCCGTGGCGGGCATAGAGCGGCACCTTGATGTCACGGTCGCTCGCGAGGCTGCTGTCGGCGACCTCGATCAGCAGCAGCACGTCCGCCGCCTGCGGATGCGAGCTGGTGTAGAAGTCCGCGCGCGGGCGCAGCAGCGCCAGATCCGGCTCGGGCTCGGAGTGCTCGCCGAGGACGACGGGGTTCTGGATCGCCACCACGGCGCGCTCCCCAACGGCTTGGGTCAAGAGCCGATTCAGCTGGTTGACACGTCCCCCATGCGGGCTGCCGATCGGCGTCATCTCGATGATCTCCCCCTCGATGAGCTCGAGGCGCTCGTCCTCGCCCAGGATGCCGGCCTCGCCCATGCGATGAAAATCGGCGACGCTGAAGCAGCGGTGTCTCAAGGGGACTTGATCGATGGTTCGGCGACGCTGAAGCAGCGGTGTCTCAAGGGGACTTGATCGATGGTGGTCATGCCGCTCTCTCCCAGGCTGGCTTCCTCGGCGGCCAGGGGCTGTCGCCCGCGGCCGGCGTAACACGGTGTCGCTGTCATCAGGTCTAATAAGGTCTATATAGCCGAGAATCGCCCGCCGTTCACCAGCGCGTCAGTGAGCAGGCTCCCTCCGGCATTCGCGGGTCTGGCTGGACTGGCGTGTTGCCCCCTGCCCTACGGCGTCTCGCTGCCCGGCTGCGACCTCTCCGTCTCGAGCCGCTCCGTGAGCTCTCGCAGCTGCGCCCGGAGCCGGCGGCTCTCCTGCGCGAGCTCGCGCCGCTCGAGGGCGAGGGTGAGCGCACGCTCCTTGGCCTCGGCGAGCGCCGCGCGCTGCTCCTCGAGGCGGGCGAGCCAGTGGCGGGTGTCCTCGTCGCGGCCCTGCTGCTCGCGCGCGAGGGCGCCGGTCAGGGCCGCGATCTGGGCATCGCGCTCGGCGAGCGCGTGGGCGAGCCCCGCGGCCTGGGACTGGGCCGCGGCGAGCGCCGCCCTCCCCCGCTCGGTCTCAGCCTTGCCCTCGCTCACCTGCTCCTCCAGCAGCTGCGCGCGGGCGGCGGCGACCTCCTGCGCGACGGTGAGGCGGGCGGCCTGCGCCTGGGCCTCCTGCAAGGCGGCTCGGGCTAAGCCCGCCTCCCGCTCGGCAAGCTCCCGCCCCCGCGCCTCCTCCTCGCCCGCGGCGCGCGCCGCCCCGAGCGCCACCGTTGCCTCGGCGAGCGCCGCCCGCCCGGACTCGATCTCCCCCTGGGCGCGCTCCAGGGCGTCTTGGGCCTCATGGAGCTCGCCCTCCCGGGTCGCCAGCCGCTCGGTGAGCTCCCGCGCCTCGGCGAGCGCCGCCTCGCGCGCGGCGCGCAGCTCCGCGAGCGCGCCCTCAAGGTCCGTCAGACGCGCATCGAGCCCCGCCCGCTGCTCGGCCCAGCGGCTGTCGGCCTCGGCGCAGGCCGCCCCCCAGAGGTCGGTCACGAGTGCGCGCAGCCGCTGCGGCACCTCCGGGAGCGCGAAGCGGCGCACCACCTCGCCCTGCCAGTCCTCGAGCCCGTCGAGGAGCGCGCGCTGACCGCCGCCCCCGAGGCGCTCGCGCACCGCGGCGATGGTCGGGCGGTGCCCCGCCGCAGCGAGCGCGCAGGCCGCATCATAGGCCGCGCGGCGCGTCGCCCCGCGCGCGCTCACGAGCGCCCTCCCCCGCCGGCGCGCCCAGTCTTGGCACCTGAGCGCCGGCCTTCCGCCTGAGGCCCCGCCCCACCCCCCTCTCGCATCCGCCGACCCCGCATCGCTCCCCTCCCCTACTCCCCTCCCCTTCTCCCCTTCCCTACTGCCCGTCCTCTTAGCACGCACCGCGGCGCGCGCAACGCGCGTGGACGCGTACTTACGGGGTAAGCTTAGCCGAAAGCAGAAAAAGCGTCGCACGTAAAGCGTAATAAGCAGACGCTATTGCCCAGCCGGTCCCCACCCGCCATAATGGCCCCTATGGCGGATCAGGACCGCACCCCCCCGGACCCTCCCCTGCCCCGCCCGGGGCGTGGAACATCCCGCG
>JARRNE010000668.1:0-3546 GCA_037385305.1 Chromatiaceae bacterium
ATCACGGAGATCGACTACAAGGACCTGAATCTGCTCAAGTCTATTGTGAGCGAGTCGGGAAAGATCGTGCCGAGCCGCATTACCGGCACCTCCGCGAGGTACCAGCGTCAGCTGGCGCAGGCGATCAAGCGGGCCCGCTTCCTCGCCCTGCTGCCTTACACCGACAGCCACTAGGGCGACAGGACAGGATCGCCGCCTCTCCGCCGCCTCGTCTCACGGAGGACGGCGCACAAGCCTCGGAACCGCTCGGGCACGCGCTGAAACGCCCGGCGCAGCTCCGACTAATCCACGGGACGGGTGGGAATCGAGGGACACCTGGATGCAAGCGCTCGCGGGCTTCACCATGCGCGGCCGCTCCCAGGCCGCGCTGGTCGCATCGGCCTCGGCCGTTCTCTCCCTCCTGGTCCCGCTGTTCGGTCTGATCAGTGGTGCCGCGGTGGCCCTGGTAACCCTCCGGCGGGGGCTTGGGGAAGGCGCGCTGGTCGGAGCCGCCGCCGGCCTCGCGAGCGGGGTACTGGCATTCCTGGCGCTGGGCAGTCCGCTGCCGGCCATCGGCTTTGCGGTGGCCCTGTGGCTGCCTGTCTGGATCCTTGGCGTGGTGCTTCGCCACTCGCGTTCCCTCGCCCTGACGGTCCAGCTGGGTGCCATCTTCGCTCTGGTGATCCTGCTCGGGGTGCATCTGCAGAGTGCGAGCCCCGCAGCCTACTGGAAGGGGATCCTGGAGCCCATGCGCCATAGTCTCGTGCAGGGCGGGGTCGTGGATGCCGCCCGCAGCGAGACGCTCATTGCAGAGATCGCCCGCTGGATGACGGGCGCCTTCGCGGCGGCCTTCTACTTCCAGTCGGTGCTGGCCCTGATGCTGGGCCGCTGGTGGCAGGCCCTGCTCTACCACCCGGGCGGGTTCGGGTCGGAGTTTCGGGCCTTTCGGGTGCACCCCGCCCTGGGCTTCCTGGCCCTCGGCCTACTCGCGGTGCTCCTTCTGCAGAAGGAAGCCATGTGGGCGGCGGAGCTTCTGTTGGTCCTGACGCCCCTGTTCTTCCTGCAGGGAGCTGCGGTCATGCACGGCCTGGTCGCGAGCTTCGGGCTGAGCCGGGCCTGGTTGATCCTGTTCTACCTCCTGCTGGTCTTCGCCATGCCCCAGGCGGAGGTGGTGGTCGCGAGCCTGGGGCTGGCGGATGTCTGGGTCAAGGTGCGCGCGAAGGTCGCGAGCCGCGTCCCGCGAAAGGATTAGCGCTGGGCCTGCCCTTGGCCCGCGGGAGATCAGCTTATCTGCGGATGCCTCGGTGGCACGGGCGCCGCCTGTCAAGAGATGCTTCGGACATTGAGAGACGTTACGGGGGTGTCGACGTGGAAGTGATTCTGTTGAAGAAGGTGGGTCACCTGGGCGGTCTCGGGGACAAGGTCTCCGTCCGTTCGGGCTATGGCCGTAACTACCTGATCCCGTCCGGTCTGGCCGTCCCTGCCACCGAGGGTAACCTGAAGGCCTTCGAGGAGCGCCGCGCGGAGCTTGAGCGCGAGGCAAGCGAGGCCCTCGCGGGGGCCGAGGCCCGGCGGGAGAAGCTGGACGGCCTCACGGTCACCATTGCCCGCAAGGCGGGCGACGAGGGCCGGCTGTTCGGCTCCGTCGGCACCGCGGATATCGCCGAGGCGGCGCAGGCCCTCGGGTTGGAGGTGGAGAAGCAGGAGGTCCGGCTGCCCCATGGCCGATTTCGGCCCGGGGAGGGATACCGGCCGATGCGGCGGTAGCGGCTATTGCGTCAGCGCGACCCTAGGGAATGTAAGTCGCTGCCGCCATGGCCTTTTCCCTCACCCCTGCCCTCTCCCAGGGGGCGAGGGCGATTCGGAGCGCGCTGCGCGCGACTTTCACCGTAAGAGACTGGACGCCGCGTCTTTGGGATCATGTAGTCTCGCGGGCCGCAGCGCCTCGGGCTGCGGGGGTTTCTTCTTCCTGAGCCGACCATCGAGGGGAAATGTCAGAAGCGCACCTCTCTCCCTTTGCCTCAGCATCCCCACGGGGGACCGACAGTCTCCGGGTCCCGCCTCACAACAACCAGGCCGAGCAGTCGCTCCTCGGCGGCCTCATGCTGGATAACCAGACATGGGACAACGTGGCGGACAAGGTGGCGGAGGCGGATTTCTACCGTCGCGAGCACCGCCTGATTTTTGCTGCCCTGCAGCGGCTGGCCGAGGACGAGCAGCCGTTCGACGTGGTCACGCTGGCCGAGATCCTGGAGCGCAGCGGCGGGCTGGAAGACGCCGGCGGGCTCCCGTATCTGGGGGCTATCGCCAACGAGACGCCGAGCGCGGCCAACGTGAAGGCCTACGCCAAGATCGTCCGCGAGCACTCGGTGCAGCGCCAGCTGATCTCGGTGGGGACGGCGATCAGCGACATGGCCTTCGGGCCCGAGGGACGCGAGGCCGCGGACCTTCTGGACGAGGCCGAGCGGCGGGTGTTCGAGATCGCCGAGCAGGCCGCGCGAGGGGGTGGTGGCTTTCAGCCTCTCAAGGCGTTGCTCGGCAAGGCGGTGAACCGGATCGAGCTCCTGTTCCAGCGCAACGAGCCGATCACGGGCCTGCCCTCGGGCTTCACCGATTTCGACAGGAAGACATCGGGGCTGCAGCCCTCGGACCTGATCGTCATCGCTGGGCGGCCCTCCATGGGGAAGACCGCCTTCGCGATGAACATCGCGGAGAACGTGGCCATCGAGGCCAAGCAGCCGGTGGCCGTCTTCAGTATGGAGATGCCCGGGGAGGCGCTCGCCATGCGCATGATGTCTTCCCTGGGTCGCATCGATCAGCACCGGGTACGAACCGGCACGCTGGAGGATGATGAGTGGCCGCGACTGACCTCCTCGGTCAACATGCTGGCCCAGGCACCCAAGTTCATCGACGACACCCCGGCGCTCACCCCCACGGAGGTGCGGGCCCGCGCCCGCCGGCTGAAGCGGGAGCTGGGCGCCCTCGGCCTCATCGTCATCGACTACCTGCAGCTCATGCAGGCCCCGGGGATCGGTGAGAATCGGGCTACCGAGATCTCCGCCATCTCGCGCTCCCTCAAGGCCCTGGCGAAGGAGCTCGCCGTTCCGGTGATCGCCCTGTCCCAGCTCAACCGCAACCTGGAGCAGCGGCCGAACAAGCGGCCGGTGATGTCGGATCTGCGGGAATCGGGCAGCATCGAGCAGGACGCGGATCTGGTCGTCTTCATCTACCGGGACGAGGTGTACAACGAGGACAGCAAGGACAAGGGGCTTGCGGAGATCATTATCGGCAAGCAGCGTAACGGTCCGATCGGGACGCTCCAGCTGACCTTCCTCGGCAGATACACCAAGTTCGAGAGCTTCGTGGCCGACGTCTACGGTCAAGAATTTTGATGCTTTCCGGCCCCTGGGCCATCATCGACCACGCCGCATTGAGGGCGAATCTGGCGGTGGCTCGGCGGCATGCCCCCGCCAGCCGAATGTGGGCCGTCATCAAGTCCAACGCCTATGGCCACGGGATGGAGGAGGTGGCCGGGGCCCTGGCGGCGGCGGACGGCTTTGCACTCGC
>JARRNE010000669.1:0-3033 GCA_037385305.1 Chromatiaceae bacterium
GCAAAAAACGCCCCGCCCGGGGCGGGGCGGGGAGGGTATTGGAAGAGAATATCGGCGCATGAGATATTGAGGGCCGGGTGAATCGCTGTCAATGGCCCAGTGCCTCGGTCGGACAAATCTTCTCGGCGTGCCTCTGCTGTCGGTGAGCACCAATCTCTCCCATCCCAAATACTGGCCGAGCTGGCTCCTGGTGGGAGTGTTCCGCCTGCTAGGGCGGCTGCCGTTTCCTCTCCTGTGGGCTGCGGGTACTTCCCTTGGGCGGCTGTCTTACCACCTGGCCGGCAGTCGGCGCAGGGTGGCGAGGCGGAACATCGAGACCTGTTTCCCCACCCTACCCGAGCGAGAGCGAGATCGGCTTCTGGCGCGTCACTTCGGGTGGCTTGGGGTGGCCGCCGTCACCCAGGGGGTGGCCTGGGGCGTTTCCCGCCGGCGCCTGGCGAAGCTGGTCAAGCTTCGGGGTCGGGAGCAACTCGATGCCCTACTGAGCGAGGGACGCAGCGTCATCGTCATGGTCCCGCATTTCGTCGGGCTGGAGCTCGGGGGTGCGGCCTTTTCCGCCTTGGTGCACTCGGGTGCCTACCTGTATCAGCGCATCCGCAATGCGGTCGTCGACGCCCAGATGCGCAGGAGCCGCACCCAGTTCGGCAGCCTGGCGGTCGAGCGCAAGGACGCCCTGCGGGGGTTGGTGCGGGAGATCAGGAATGGTACGCCTTTCTTTTACCTTCCCGATCAGGACCCGGGGAGACTGCGCGGGATCTTCGTGCCGTTCTGCGGCATCGCCACGGCCACTGTCCCCATGTTGAGCCGCTTTGCCCGGCTGACCGACGGCGTCGTGATTCCGCTTTACGCCAGATTCCTCCCCCGGGGACGCGGGCTGGAGCTGATCTTCGATCCGCCCCTGGTCCCCTTCCCGACGGGCGACCAGGAGGCGGATACCGCACTGATGAATCGGACGATCGAGCAGCGGATGCGGACCATGCCGGAGCAGTATTTTTGGGTCCACCGGCGGTTTAAGACCCGACCTGCCGGCGAGCCCCCCTTTTACGAGGACGGGCGACGGTGACCCCCATCGGTGGGCCGAGGGCGACGAGCCTGCGTCTCGGCCGCCCGAGGGACTGGCTCGTCGGGGCGGTTTTGCTGGGCGGAGTCCTGCTCGGAGTCGCGCTTACCGTGGGCTGGGACAAGCTGCTCGCACCCTGGCGGGATCTCTCAGTGCCCGAGCTGCTTCCCCTGCTGTTCCTCAGCGCCTTGAGCTACGGCCTGCGCGCGGTGCGCGTCTACGATTACTTCCGCCCGCGCCTTCGCGGCAGATTCCCAACCGTCCTGCGCCTCAGCGTCCTCCACAACAGCGCCAACAACCTGCTCCCGATGCGAGCCGGGGAGATGGTCTTCCCCTGGCTCATGGGGCGCTACTTCAGTCACGGCTTCCTGGACGCCACCGCGGCCCTCGTCTGGATTCGGCTCCTCGATCTTCATTCGCTCGGGCTGATCGGAATGCTGACCCTATGGCTTCGCAGCTCCTCCTGGATCTGGCCGCTGGCCGCGACTGCCTGGCTGGCCCTGCTTCCTCTGGCCTACAAGGGCCGGTTGGCCATGCCGGCCGGGGAAGGGGGTCGGGTACGCCGCTTGCTGCGCCGGGCACTGGAGGCCGCCCCCGCCTCCTTCGGGCGCGTTCTGCGGATGTACCTTTGGACGACCCTGACCTGGGCCAGCAAATTCGCCGCGTTCGCGGCCCTGCTGCATCACTTCCTGCCGGTGGGCCTCTGGCTGGTTCTGACGGGTGTCATGGGGGCGGAGCTCTCGAGCGTGCTGCCCGTTCACGGCATTGCCGGCAGATCTCTTTCTGCTCGGCGTGACCCTTCTGCTGGGGGGCATGGCCTTTTTGCTGCCGGTGCAGCGTCCCCCTGTCGAGCTTGCAAAACCCATTAACGACGGTTAGGTTCTGCGGCTCTCTCGTAGCCTCCCGACAGGCGGGGTGGAGCCTCCTCAGGATGACCAGCAGCCCTCCCAGAGCGTACAGCCTCTCGGTGGTTATCCCCATGTACGAGGAGGCGGACAACGTGGCCCCGATGCTTGCTCGGGTCCATGAGGGCCTGCAGGATTACGAAGGGCCCTGGGAGCTGATCTGCGTCGACGACGGGAGCCGGGACGGCACCGGCGAGCATCTGCGGCAGGGTGCCGCGGCTTACGGAGAGCATGTCCGCATCCTGCGGCTGCGGCGCAACTTCGGCCAGACCGCCGCGATGCAGGCCGGCTTCGACGCCGCCCGGGGTGACCTGATCGCAACCCTGGACGGCGACCTTCAGAATGATCCTGCGGACATCCCCCGCATGGTCGACGAGCTTCTCGCGCGGGACCTCGATCTCCTCCAGGGCTGGCGTCGCAGGCGGCAGGACGGCGTCCTGCTCCGAAAAATCCCCTCCCGCATCGCCAATCAGTTGATCGCGCGCGTCACGGGCGTGCGTCTGCATGACTATGGCTGCAGCCTGAAGATCTATCGGGCTGCGGTGATCAAGCGGGTCCGCTTGTTTGGAGAGATGCACCGATTCATTCCGGTGTGGGTAGCTGGAGTGACCGATCCCCAGCGCATGGGCGAGACGGAGGTGCACCACGAGGCGCGGAAGCTCGGCCGTTCAAAGTACGGCATTTCCCGCACCTTCCGTGTCCTGCTCGATCTGCTGGCGGCCTTCTTCTTCCTGCGCTACCGGGCCAGACCGGGTCACTTTTTCGGCTCGATCGGCATCGTCTTCGGGATTGTCGGCTCCGTCATCATGGGGCACCTGGCGGTCGTGAAGCTTCTTCTGGGAGAGGACATCGGCGAGCGCCCCCTGCTGTTCATCGGCATCCTGCTGCTGGTCGCGTCGATCCAGTTTCTCACCACGGGGGTGCTGGCGGAGCTCCTGGCCCGGACCTTCTTCGAGTCGGCCGAGCACCCGAACTTCTGTATCGGCTGGCAGAGCGATCCGAGGCAAGCGGCTTGGCGAAGGTCGGAATGAGCCCGGTCGCCCCTGCAGTCGGCCGGATTCTCGGCTC
>JARRNE010000670.1:0-3094 GCA_037385305.1 Chromatiaceae bacterium
GGCGTCTGGCATTCGACTCGGGCAGGGCACTGGTCGCGAGCAAGCTCGCTCCTACAAGACCGCCAATCCGGTAGGAAGCGGCCTGCGGCCGCGATCCTCCGGGCTCCCTGGTGCTCGTAATGCCTGCTGGGGGTAGTCTTGGATCAGGTTCCTGAATCTTTGGGCGTGGGACATGGGCGACGCTCCCCGCGTCTCTCGATTTACCAGCGCTTGGGCTCGAAGCCGGGACGGTTTTTGACTTCCATGATCTCGTCGCCCACGGCGAGCACCAGGAATCCCTGCTTTTCGGCGTAACTCAGCACGTTCTCCTCCACCGCCAGGGTGGCGAGGATGCCCACGAGGGGGAGGTCGCGGTACTCGGGAAAGCACTCGCGGAAGCTCGCGATCTCGGTGATGAAGGCGTCGACGTCCGGGTTGCTGAGCGTTCCCCTGCTGCTGTTGAGACATACGAGCTCGCGTGTCACTGCAATCGCGTCAAAGTCCTTCATCCGGCCATCGGGTAGGCGGCAGATACTCCGAGCGGAGAGCTCATGGATTTCTTGATGGAACATCTCTCTGACGATGCGTTCTAGGCTCGGGTATACGAGGTCCCGGACCATGGTGCCGTGCTTATTGGCGATCTCTCCCCACCTGAGGTTCATTTCGCGCCGGTCCTCGCGTATCTCTTCTGCGAAGCATTGCGCGTCGTTCCGGGGCGCGGGGCTATCATGCTGAAGGGTTTTGGCGGCTCGCGGTTCCGCAGCATAGAGACGCATCTCTTCGAGGAACGGGCGCATGGCTTCCTCAAGCGCTTGTACATGCTGATCGAATAGGCGCACTTCTTCCTTGAGGCCTCGGAGCTCGGTTTGAATGCCGTCCTGAGAGCTGCAGAGCTTGTCGAGCTCCGCGCCGACCCTGGAGATGAACCGGTCGACCGCCTCCAGGAGGCGGTCGCCGTGCTCCCCGACAGGTAGCATCGTCATGATTCTCTACCAGGTATGGTGCCTTGCAGGCAGTATAGCCGTGAGGCGGACAGGGGTGGCCGAAGCTTGGGGTGTAACTGCCTCACACGTGGGCAACCAGCCGGGACCAACAGCGAAGCCGACGTGGGTCGCCATTGGGGTCCACCTCAGGGTTCTCCTCTTCGGCAGCTTTGTTCGCGGCGAAGCGGTTCCCGGTAGCGATCTGGATCTGCTCGTCGAGGGACTTCCGTCGGACCACCTGATCGACGCGACGGTTCGGGACGAGCGCATTCTGTTGGACATGTCTGAAGACCTGCTTCTCGCCATAGCTCAGCACGCTCTCGTCCACGGCCAGGGTGGCCAGGATTCCCACGAGGGGGAGGTCGCGGTACTCGGGGAAGTACTCGCGGAAGGTGGCGATGTCGGTGACGAAGGCGTCGACGTCGCTGCTGCGCAGGGTTGCCTTGGTGCTGTTGAGGCATACCAAGTCCTGCGTTCGGGCGATGGCATCAAATTCCTTGAGCAGGCCATCGGGAAGGCGTTGCTTGAAACGTGCCCAGATCCGCTGTGGCTCTTGACCAAGCGTCGGTGCGCATCTGGGAGTTGTAGAGCTTGTTGAACTCCACCCCCACGTTGGCGACGAAGCGGTCGATCGCCTCCTCTAGGCGGTCGACGCGCTCTTCTACGGGTGGCATGGTCATGCCGCTTCCTCCGGGAATATGGCCTTGTCCGCAGTATAGGCGGGCTGTGGGCGCCTACGCCAAACGATGAAGAGTCAGATGGTCGGTTGCTGAGACAGGAAGAATCGGCGCGAGGCCAATTTAGGAGGCTATATCCGCTGGGTACGGGCGTAGACCGCCCCTCCTTATCCGGATCCCGCGGGGCTGCCGAAGCTCACCAACGCGCATGTGTTTCGCGTCTCGACGGATGCAGTGTAAGACGATGCTAAACTTTGTGGTTGGAGTCGCAAACGAGGTGGCAACGTGGCTGAGCCCCTAGCTTGTTACGCCGACCGATGGCGAGAACGAGCGCAGCGTAGGCACAGGCTTCGAGCATCGCAGCCTGCCTGCGTTGAAGCGCGAGATGGGCACCCAGATCCAGCGGATGCGGGACCTGAGCACCGAGACCAAGACGGCCGTGCCGGTATTCAACGACTCGGCCCTCCAGATCGCCTGCTCTGCCGCCGCGCTCCGGCTGCTAACCGGCTTACACCGGCGTCAGTGGCGAGGAGGTGACGATCTTCGCCTTCCGCCCGTGGCGCAAGGGCGCGAAGACGGTCATCGACCCGATCGTGGAGCGGGCTGGGGAGACGGCGAACAGCCTGCGGGTCCCGGAGGGGCTTGATCGCGACACCTCGGCCGCCATCGGCGGCATGCAGCGCTTCTATATCCGCATGGTCGACCATGAGTGAAAGCTTCCATAGCCCACGATTCGGCAGAAAGGTCTGGTTGACCAATCACGCTATCGAATCCATGGCGAAGCGAAAGGTGACATTGGGCAGAAATCAAACATCTAATCGAAGCAGGGCAATACCCGGCGAAAGAGACATCGCACGGCTGGATCTTCCACTATTTCGAATCCCGGCAAGACAATCTGGTCTGCGCGGCCGTTGCAACTGAGCAGGCGATTATCGTGAAGACCGTAATGGTCAATTGGAAGGAGCGGGACAACCCATGAAAATCGTCTACTATGAAGAGGATGACGCGCTGTTCATCGAATTTTCGAAGGACGCGATCGTGCGTGATGAATCTGTTGGCTGGAATGTCAATATCGGGTATACGTCTGACGGTATCGGCGAGATCACCATCTTAGATGCCCAAAAGAGCGGGATCTACCCACTCCAAATCGAACGGGTGGTTGCCGATGCCGCGTAGCCGTGCCCAGGAGAGTTGAGCCAGCCGCGGCGGCATTCTTGATGTCACGCCCGTTTCACCGAGACGATGCAACTCCACCGACAATTGTTCGAGTAGTGCGTTGCCGGGTGGAATCTCCTTTCCAAGCTCTCGGTCGGAGCGCGCTGCGCGCGACTTTCACCGTAAGGGCATCGCGTTAAGGGCGTCGCGTGTGGATGGCGCCGGCTTTGACGAACACCGCTCAGTTGGCGGTTACGTTTCTCCGACGTCTGGCATACGGCTCGGGCGACGCCCTGGTCG
>JARRNE010000671.1:0-2998 GCA_037385305.1 Chromatiaceae bacterium
GCGGGAAAGGCGAAGCCTATCGCGCCTTGCAGGGCTAGCGGCGGGGTTCCCTCGCCCTACGCCGATCGCATCTTATCGCACAGCTGGAGTTCTGAGACGCGATCCTGATCGGCCGCGTACATTTCTGACGGCCGACGTGGAGGTCGTCGCCACCTGCGAGCTTCACAACATCAACCGCACAAAGCTCGAAAACCTGATCTACCGGATCTTCGCCACGGCACGGTTGGACATCGAGACCAAAGATCGCTTCGGCAACCCCGTCGTGCGGCGTGAGTGAGCTGTTTGCAGATTAATGTGGGTTCGAGGCACTGGATATTGTCGGTTAGCCTGAGCCGCAAACCGTCATGTTTGCAGGCTCGCCCCCCGATGTTTGCAGGTCGCTACAGGTAGCGCGACCGTGACCATCAGGCCGCCGAGGGCTCCCGAGCGCTCGAAGGTCAGGGTGCCACCGTAGTCACGGACGATGTCTCCGACGATCGCAAGCCCGAGGCCATGGCCGGGCCGGGTCTCGTCGAGGCGGCTGCCCCGGGTCAGGAGCGTGTCGACCAGCTCCTTGTCCACGCCGGGACCGTCATCCTCGATCCGGATGCGCAGATCTGCGTCGTCCCGCAGCCTAAGGTGCACCCGGTGGGCCGCCCATTTGGCGGCGTTGTCCAGCAGGTTACCGAGGAGCTCCAGCATGTCCTCCTGGTCGAGGCTCAGGCTCGGCGCACTTTGAACATCGAGTTTGATCTCAAGCGGTTTGTCCGCATAGAGGGTCTTCAGGGTGGCCGCGAGGTCCTGGCAGTCCCGCCCTGGGCGGAAGCGGCGTGCCGGCGCGCCCCGCCCGGCGAGTCGACCCCGGCGAAGCTCCCGGTCGATGAGCTCTCGCATACGCTGGGCTTGCTTTGCAATGGTCCCCGCACCGTTTGCGCTCTCCTGGAGAATCAGCCCGAGGGGTGCCTTGAGGGCGTGGGCCAGGTTGCCCAGGGTATTGCGGGAGCGCTCGATGTGCTGCTGCCAGCCGTCGATGAGCTGGTTCAGCTCCCGCACCAGCGGCTGTACCTCGGCGGGGACCTCCTCCGTCAGCCGGGGAATCTCGCCGGCGGCCAGGCGCTGGATGTCGGCCCGGACGGTATCGATTCGCCTGAAGCCCCGGCGCAGAAGCCAGCGCTGCGCGAGCAGAAGCAGCACCCCCGCGAGCAGCGACAGGGCCAAGCCGGTCCAGAGCAGCCGCCGCAGCGCCTGCAGAATCGGATTCAGGTCCTCGGCGACGGCCATGGTGAAGGGCTGTCCGCCCTTCTCGTAGCCGGCCTCCCAGACGAGCAGCCGTTGCCCCTGGGGGCCCCTTTGCCGGTCCAGCTCGGTTTCCCCGGGAGGCTGGGCGTGCACCGCCAGGGACTCGTCCCAGAGGGAGCGGGAGCGGAGCAGGGTCCCGTCCTGGAAGCGGACGACGAAGTAATGGCCGGAGAAGGGCTGGCTGAAGACGGGGGGCAGAGGCCGCGTGATCTGCCGTGGCTGCGGGGCGAGGCCGGCGACGATGGCATCCGCGTCGTGGGAGAGACGGGAGGCGACGAACTGCTGCGCGGCCTCCGTGCTGACCCAGACGGCTGCGCCCGTGACGGCGACGAACAAGGACACCACCACCAGACCCAAGGTCCATTGGAGGGAGCGCTCCAGGGAGCCTGCGCCCGCGCGCTGGAATGGGCGCCCGTTTGGGGACTCCTCAAGGGGCGCGACACCTTCTGCCTGTCTCATTTGCGTCTAGGTCAAAGTCGCGCGTAGCGCGCTGCGATTTCCCCTCGCCCCCTGGGAGAGGGCCGGGGTGAGGGAATTTCGGAGGCCCGGAGGATTTCTTGCAGGCGGCGCTTCCTCTTTGCGAAGGGTCTGTGTGCAGCGACACCCATGCCGTCAGCCACCCGGCCCCGGTGGTCGGCTAGCTGCGAAAGACGTATCCCTGACCGCGGCGGGTCTCGATCCGATCCTGCCCGATCTTCTCCCGCAGCCTGCGTACATAGACCTCGATGACGTTGCTGTCGCGGTCGAAGTCCTGGTCGTAGACATGCTCGGTCAGTCGGGTCTTGGATAGGGGCTTGTCCGGATTCAGCATGAAATAGCGCAGCAGCCGGAACTCGGTGCCGGTCAGATCGACGCGCGAGCCGTCCGCCCGCTGGAGCTGCTGATGCTCCTCGTCGAGGGTGAAGTCCGAGGCTCGGAGCACCGGTGTGCCGCGACCGTGGGCGCGTCGGATCAGCGCCTGCACCCGGGCGAGCAGCTCCTCGGGGTAGAATGGCTTGGCGAGATAGTCGTCTGCGCCGGCCTTGAGGCCTTGGACCTTCTCCCGCCAGGTGTCGCGTGCGGTCAGGATGAGCACCGGCACGTCAAGCCCGTCTCGGCGCCAAGCCTCCAGCACGCTCAGGCCGGGCACCCGCGGCAGGCCAAGGTCAAGGATGGCGATGTCGTAGGCCCCGGTGCGCCCGAGGAACAGCGCATCCTCACCGTTATCCGCCCAGTCCGATGCGAAGCCGGCGGCGAGGAGCTGCCGCCGCAGCCCCGCGGCAAGCTCCGCGTCGTCTTCCACCAGCAACACGCGCAACTCAGTCGTCCTCTCTCAGGATCGCGCCGGTGCGGGCGTCCAGGAGGACCTCGTGCACCCGGCCGTTAGCGTCCACATACTCCACCTCGTAGAGTCGACGGCCACCGTGCAGCTTGGCCTCGATCTCCAGGAGCCGGGCCCCCTCACCGAGGTGCATCCGCTCGATCAGCTGCGCGAGGGGCAGTACCTCCCGCTCCTCGCGCAGCCGATAGGCGGCATCATGGTCCCCGTCCGCCAGGGCGCTGCCGCTCGCGGCGAGGAAGAGGAGCACGAGGGTGCTGTCGCGCATCAGTCATTGAAGCGGCCGTAGCCGGGTATGCGGACCTCATGCTCGTTGAAGACCCCCTGCTCGGCGCGCCTATGACAGGCCTCACACCGGCTGAAGCTCTTCACCTGGGGATTGCCGGTGACCATCTTAGCGGG
>JARRNE010000672.1:0-3876 GCA_037385305.1 Chromatiaceae bacterium
CCAGTCTCGGGATCCTTCGCATCGCCCATTCCTCACTCCTTCGCGGGCAGCCATCAACTCTCACGGACTCTCCCGGGCCCGGTGCCCGCCGGCAATCGTCATCTGCAAAGCATAGGGCACACCATCGGACTCGGCGAGCAGTGCGGCCCCGGCCGGGGGCCATTTGAATCATGAGGTATCCGCGTCCGCCAGCACGTCCAGCGGACTCAGAGGCGAACCCCCAGACCGATAAGCCCGATCAGGATCAGGTAGGCCGCCACGATGTAGCTGAGCAAACGCGGCCAGATCAGGATGGCGATACCTGAAAGCAGTGCGATCAGTGGTGGCAGAAAGAAGACATGCCCATGCATGAAGAGCCTCCGTTATTCAACGTGCCAAACAGGAGCTACTTGCCCTGCTTGTCTCTAAACACCTCGAGCGTCCGCAGTCATGGCCCAAGCGGTTCCGAAGGTCCGCTCTATGTCGTGCTCCTGCTGCTCCACGGCTGGGCACCAATGGCTGCTCCGGGTCGCAAGCACCCCCCTCAGCGGACCTCCCGCCACCGTCAGCAAACAGCAAGCTGCTGGCGCTGGCAATACCTGCACAAGAGTTTTGAGTCGACCGGCCAGCGTCCGGCGCGTGGAACGATCATTCTGCTCGGCTCTCGGTCCGCTGACCCATCTCCAAAGGATCATCCAGCTCCGTCGCCGCGATCCTGATGAGCGCTTATCAACCAGAAGAGATTCTCTGTCCGACGCTCCATGATACGGGCTGCGCTAACTTGTGCTGGAGCCCTAGACGGTGATAGAAGAATACCATCGCGACGCAAAGCATCAGATACTCCATCAGCCGCCGGTCAGCTTTACCAGCCGTGCGTCGATTTGCAGGTCGAGGCTGGCCGGGGCCAGTCGCTCGAAGACTGCGGGCCGCTTCGTGCGGGCAAACCGTTCGTCGGCGCAGGCTCGCTCCAGGCTGATCTCGAAGGCGTTGAGTCCATTGCCATCGACCAGGCTGGTGTCTGCATCCCGGTCCAGCAGCGCCTCGGCGAGCTCGGCGTTGCCCATGCGGCTGGCGATCATCAGCGGGGTCTGGTCGAAGACATTGCGGAAGTCGACACCGTATTTGTCGGTCTCGCGCAGCACCCCGGCCGGATGTAACAACCCCCCGCCCCTCGGTCGGTCCGCAGCTGCGCACCAGGCAGTTGCCCTCGCGGTCCACGGAGCCGAAGCGGGCACGCTTGATGTGCAGCAGTCGGTTGGCGATCTGGGTGACCTGGGGCGAGTTACGGAAGTTGGCGTTCAGGATGCGAATCGGATCCGCCGGCGCGCCGCTTAACGGGGCTGGGGTTCGGCGAGGGCGGCGGGTTCTCCTTGCGGACGGGGCCGGGCCAGGACGCCTTGCTTATCGGGTGGGGAATCTCTACGCAGCGACCCGACCTTGGGCCGGAGTGGACCCATACCGCTGGAACGGCCGTTAGTGCAACGTCAGCAGCTTTTCTGCTACCTCGACGAGGCTTTGACCGGTGACGTCGGCGGGCAGGAACACGTCTCCAGGCTTGAGTTCGAGACGGGCACACCAGCCGGCGAGCGCTCCGGCTCGCTTGGCGCCGTGGCAGTCCCATGCGTGCACAGCAACCAGTGCCATGCGCTCGATCGGTGTATGCATCTGTTCCGCGGTGAAACGGTAGATCTCCGGATGAGGCTTCCACACGCCTGCCGCTTGCGCGGTGATGACGTGGTCAACGAACTCGGTAAGTCCGGCTCCGTCGAGGAAACGGCGCGTGTTGTCGGGACTGCCGACAGTCAGGCAACCAACGCTGATCCCTGCCTGCGAGAGGGCCCGCAGAGCCGGTGCAGCGTCGTCGAAGGTCGGCAGCGTGGCAAACCCGGCAAGCACGTGGTCGATCGCGGCTTCACTGAGCGTGTGCCGCGTCTCGGTGCGCAACGCCTGACGCGCGACCGGCTCAAAGGGAGCTTCGTCGCCGGCAAGGGTCAGCGCCATGGCATCGCGTTGGAATCGCATGAACCACGGCCCCAATAAGGCCGCCGGCTGGCCCACCTCTTCCAGTCGTGCCGCCAGCGGATCAAGGTTGAGCAATGTTTCCAAGACATCGAACACGACTACGTCCGGTCGCTCAGCCATGCAGAGTGTCCCCTTGGCGCCGTAATGGAATTAAAGGATAGGCGATTCAGTAGTCGTGCTCCGGTTCCGCATGGATCGGATCGATCTCGACCGTTTGGTCGAACATCTTCCACTGTGGCGGTCCGCGGCAAGGAGAGATCGGCGGCGCTGCGCACCGCGGCATCCAGCGAGAAGCCCCCGCCATGCTGCCAGGCGAGCATCTCATCGCGCGCGCCCGCCTCCAGCAACCCCCAACGCACGAAGGCTTCGAGCACGCGGCGGCGCACCGGGTCTTGCACCTGTAAGATAGCCGCCTCGCTCAGGCGGGTGGCGATCTCCACCATGCGCCGGGTGTTACAAGACGGGCAGGCCCCACCAGGACGTCATCGAGGCCCAGTGTCTCACCGGCGTCGAGCTGCAGCCGCGCAAGGGGATCGACCTGGCCGACCACCCCGTCATTCTCGCAGACTTCACACTGCGGGACGTCCAGAATTGCGAGAACGCCGGGAATCGCTGAGAAGACGACATCAGAGAGCCAACAGATGGGGTTTTTCGAGATCCCCTTGAAGTAGTATCCGAGGTAAACGCCATGCAGTCGGGTCCGCGCGAGATCACCAACCCCTTTCGCCCCATCCCCCTGGAGGTTCCGGAGGGCATGAAGCCCAACGAGTTTTTCAACAGCACCGAGAACCTCGATGATCTGGTCCACAACAACGGCCTCTTGCTGAATCCGGAGAACCTGCTGCTCTATCGCAAGGCACTGGGCCACTCCAACCTCTTCGATACCTCGATCATCTACAACACCTCCAAGGTGATTCTCGACCCGCTCGGCCGCCCGGTTCGGCGTACCCAGATCCCGGACGAGGTGAAGCACGTCTGGAACCGGATGAACCAGGTCATCATCCAGTACATGCTGGAAGCCTATCCGGATCCGGGCGAGACCCTGCTGCTGGCTGGCGAGGCGAGCCTCGACGCAACCTGGCCGCTCACCTCACCAGGTGTTCCGAGCATTCGTATGCTCCACAACCACTTCATCGTCTTCGACAAGAGACAGTTGCAGTCGGCACCCCTGGCGGACCCGGACAACCCCAACCTCACCGACGGCGGCCAGAACAGCCTTTTCCAGGCGCACCTGCGCGAGGTCTACCGCGCCTTCTTCGACCGTCTCGACCTGCAAATACTGCGGCCCTGTATGGGGGGCACCTGCCGTATCCAGCTCACCGGTTATCCCCAGGGGCTACCGGCGTGGGAGGTCGCGGGCGGCGCCGACCCCATCGCGGAGGTACGCTTCTGGCAGGAGTACGACATCATTCTCCAGGGCTTTCTCGACTTCTATCGCACCTTCTTCAGCCAAGTCTCGACCCGTAACGCGCCGATGCCGGAGGGAGTCATTTCCCACGGCTCGTCGAGGAGAAGCTGCTGTTCAACAACGACTTCCTTGCGGCGGCGAAGATGGTGCGAGACCGCTGCATCGTCGATGCCAGATACGCCAACGCCATCCGTTGGCAGCCCGCCTTCAAGCAGCTCATCTACCGCAACGACGACGGCAAGCTGATCGTTACCATCAGCCAGAACTCCATCGGCAACGCCATTACCGAGCTGCTGGGCGTAGTGGTGAAACGCGTGCCCGACGCCCCGGGCTACGAGAAGAGCGAGCCCGCGCTGATCCGACAGTTGCTGGAGGTGCGCCGTCGACTGATCGCGGCCGACCTGGGCGACGGGATCGCCACCGAGCACTGGCCGGCGTAGTGACAGGGAGGTTTCTCATGCAGTGCC
>JARRNE010000673.1:0-4096 GCA_037385305.1 Chromatiaceae bacterium
GGGGTAAGGGTCCAAGCACCTACACACAGACTATGGAGATAACGTCGGGAAGGGCCTACTCCCAGCAGGGGTACGTAGCAACCTGCGAAGACTCGCGGCACGAGGGACCCTGTAGAGGGGCCGAAGGAAGCGAGAGGGTTTAGGTCTGGCGCATGAGCCGGTAGGAGCGAGAAAGGCGGGGTAATGCCTGCCGACACGGGTACGAGTCCTGTGCTATGAGGAGGTAACACCTACCCATAGGCAAAGCGGCTCTCGGTACAGTGATGGCCTTGCGGGAAGACACCACCCGGGACGCTGAGCCCAGTAACGTGGAAACGGAGCCGAAGGCTAGCGGCGCAGTAAACCGAGCAGGCGAGGGGGGAATGTGGACGTACACTTAAGCCTCCGCCGGTTTTGGGAAGGCGGCGTTGCGATACCACGCAACATCACTGGCTGCCAACCGGACTCGGGAAATCCGACCGTCCGGGATGAGAGGTTGCCACGAAGCTGGAAACGGCGGAAACATTGGAAGCCATTGACCTAACACATGTGCGCGCCGCATTTCTACCCGACTGGGAGCCGCGGGTGCGTAAGCACCCGTGGCCACCCGGTGCCAAAACCTTGTGCGAAACAAGGGCTCTCCGAACGCCTCGGTTGAATAATCAACGGGTTACCCTATGCCACCGGGTGCTGCGCAGGGCGGGGTGGCCGGAGTTACGATCAAGGCCCTGCCGACCAGAGCCGATAGTCGAACAGCTCCGCGATCATCGCGCGCTGCGTGTAATGCTCATGCTTGGTGATGGCCTGCGGCTCGAAGGCTCGGTCGTTGAAATAGCGCGCCAGGACGAAGGCACAATCCGCCTGCACCTCGTCCCAGGTGAAGCGGAAGAAGGCATGCTTGGCCTTGAAATAGCCGATCTGCAGGACACAGTAGACCTGCGCGTGCAGACCGCCACGGGAGCAGGCCAGGGCCAGTTGCGCTGCTGACAGGGACAGAAACTCCAGACGCTGTTCTTCGTCAAAATCCGGCAGGCCGTAGAGGGCAAATTGCTCGGCGTCCGACAGGACGGTCAGTGACTTGTTCTTCGTCGCCATCGCTGTCTCCCTCATTTCGAGGGGATGGAGCAAAACGCCCGCACGAGCGGCGGCATCAGGACTTGGCCCGGTGCAGCGCCCAGATCCGCTTGACCTGGCTGACGCTGCATCCGGCCAACTCGGCAGTGCGCTCGATGGTCTGGCCGGCGCGGCGCAGGGCAACGATGCGTTGATGGGTCGCGGTGTCGGCCTTGCGACCGGTGTACTTGCCGGCCGCCTTCGCGAGCTGGACGCCCTGGCGCTGTCGCTCGCGCCGTGTCTCGTAGTCGTCCCGGGCCATTTGTAGGGCCAGCTTCAGCAGCAGTTCCTGGACCGACATCAGCACGATCTTGGCGACGCCATCGGCCTCGTCTGCCAAGTCGGAGAGATCGACCAGGCCTGGTACGGCCAACCGAGCGCCCTTGGCCCGAATAGAAGCGACCAGTTTTTCCGCTTCGGCCAACGGCAGTCGGCTGATGCGATCGATCTTCTCGGCAACCACCACCTCGCCCGGTTGCAGATCGGCGATCATCCGTAGCAGCTCGGGCCGGTCAGCGCGAGCACCGGACGCCTTCTCGCGGTAGATGCCGGCGACGTAGTAGCCGGCAGCCCGTGTGCTGTGCTCAATATCGGCCTGACGGGAAAGATCCTGTTCGTCGGTGCTGACGCGGAGGTAGATGCGAGCGACTTTCACGAAAGACGGCCAAGATGGGTATACGCAAGTTGCCCAGCTTGGACTACCTGGCCAAGAATTACCAGGGACGATGTAATTTAGCCATTAGCCATTAGCGTTCGAGAAATCTCGTCGGGGACCACTGCTACTCGGCGGTCGCGACATAGGGCTGGACCATCTTCGCCGGATCCACGACCCGGTCGAACTCCTCTTCGTTCACCAGGCCGAGCTTCAGGGCGGCGTCCTTGAGCGTTAGATCGTTGTCCATCGCGTAATGGGCGATCTTCGAAGCTTTGTCGTAAGGTGCGGCTCTTTTGTAACGACGCCCCGCGACCAAGAACCAAAGGGTTAGAAACGGTTTTTCGGTGGGGTTTGCGCGAAAGTGGGTAAACCCTGCCAAACCCCCCCTCCCCCGGCGCAGCCTCCCTCCAAAAGGGCACCTGATTCCCCACAATCCTCAGCCAACTCCGCGCCAGACCAACGCATTGTTATTTAACGACTTCTGCTTCAGACCACGAGAACGGCGAGCCCACCACCATACAGGATAGCGTTCTCAGGACCGCCCGCAGCACGCTTGATGCTGAGTCGCCAACAGCCAAACAAATACTTAGGAGCCGTCCATCAACTACTTCCCGATTTGTTCGGCCTGATGGTGTAGTTCAGATTCGGGCACAGTTGGCGGCGTCGAATGTTCACTGTCGCCATTTGCTCGGGCGTTACCTTGACGTAGGGTGTTGGATCGAGGACGGCATCGACGCGGAGCCCCGTGGTCGTGGTGGTGCCCCGGATGAGGGCGAGCATGGTGGGGAGACTGCGCAGGGGATGTCCCGCCCAGTTGCGAGTGATCTGGCTGAAGAGACGATGCTCGATGGGGTTCCACTTGGAGGCACCGGTGGGGTAGTGGCAGACGCTGATGGCCAGCCCGGTGTCATCGGCCAACTGTTGGAGCTCGTACTTCCACAGGCGCGGGCGATGCCCGTTGCAGCCGCCCGCATCGGCCTCGATGAGCAGGTGCTGGGCGGCGGGGTAGCGCGCGCGTCCGACGTGCTCCCACCAGTGGCGAATCGCCCCCACCGCCAACTGTGCGGTCGCGGCATGAGTACCGACGCTGACCAGGGCGTGGTTGGCTTGGCGGTCGTAGACGCCGTACGGGGTGGCGCGACACGCGGCGTCGCTGGGAAAGTCATAAGTGTTGACGGCATCGGCGGTGCGGCAATAGCGGGCGCCGGCGTTCTTGAAGTTGCCGATCAGCTCGGATTTCTTGGCGTCCACGCTGATCACGGGCTGGCCGTGGCGCAGAAACTGCGCCTTGAACCGCTGGATGAACCGGTACTGGCGCTCGCGCTGGGGATGCGGTTTGCCAATGAGCCGCTTGACATTGGTCTTGAGTGAATAGCCCAGCGGCTTGAGCAAGCGCCCGAGCGTGCTCGCACAACCGCGGCCCAGCCGCTTGGAGAGGGTGCGCAGACTGCTGCGGGTATAGTTGGCGTGTCCTTCTGGATCCCCGCCCGTTTCCGGCTCAACCAGCGCGAGCAGGTCGGTTTGCAGCTGCGGATCTTTTTTTCAATGGGGGGCGGCCGCCGCCGGCACGTCGCACCCGCGCGCGCGGGCAATCCGACAGCCCGCCCTGCAACTCACGGCGACCCTGGCGAATGGTTTTCTGGTCTAGGCCCGCCGCCTCGGCCACCCACTTCGTGCCGCCGTAGCCGACGACCTCGGATAACAGCCCCGCTACCCAGCGTCGGTGCTTCTCATTGAGCTGCGCGCAGACCAGCTTCACGTGCCCTTCCACCAACTCCGGGATCGTCAACTCAACCGCTGCCACTTTCGACATCCTCAGCCACTACGGCTACTGCCTCGACACGAGAGCATAGCCACTTTTCGAAAATCGGGAAACAATAGATGGACACTTACTTACTTCCCCACTCCCCCCTGCGGCCAAACGAAAAACCCCGGCACCTGGCCGGGGTCGTCTCGCTGCTCCTTACAGGAGCGGTACACCTTGTGGGCCTTTTGCTCCGCGCACTCCCAAAACGCCGCACAAGGTCTTGCGCCGTGCTCCCAGCACGGCTCACGCTCGCGAGTCTTACGCCTCGATCGTTCTCCGCGCTCCGAACCCCAGCCCCGCTGGGCCCCACGGCTCCGTCCCTGCAAACCTTCCTGAGGGTGCCCCTCGTACTTGAACGACGCGTTGATCTTGGTGCGATAGGAGACGACCTTGCCCTCCTCCACCTTGAGATCCATGCTGACCACTTCAGCAACGCGTAGCTCCCGCACGTGCTCTGCCGCCGTCTCGATCGCGTGGCGCGCGGCTTCCTCCCAGGACGTCTCACTGGAACCGACCAATTCGATGACCTTGTACACGCTGTC
>JARRNE010000673.1:4164-4910 GCA_037385305.1 Chromatiaceae bacterium
GCCGTTCGCCGCCGCTCCGGCTTCCCGCAGCATCCCGATCTGCCCCATTGCCAGCAAGCACAATTCCCTGGCGCAATGATGATTGTCAACGACCAGACGGGGCGAAGCAGACTAGAGTCACTCACAACGCAGTACAGGGATAGACGCTATGAAGCTATGCCCAGAATGTCGTAGGTTGCGGTGGCCGTTTGTCGTGGTGGTCTTCATCTCCAGTGTTGTCGCTTTCCTCACCTGGCTCATACTCTCGCTGTCGAGCCTTGAAGCGGCTGTCCGTCTGGTTGGCAGCGGGGCCGTCTTTGTCGGCGTCGCAGGCGCGCTCGCGTACTACGTCGTCAGCTGCATGAAGCGCCATTGCCGTCACGGCACGGCGCCTTTGCACCACCACCAGCCAGCTCACTGAAGGGCAGCGAGTTCAGACTTCAGGTCGTTGGGCCGACTTGATCCCGCACGAAGACCGACAGCGTCCCCTGTCGACCAAGCCCACATCGATCGCCCTCGCCTTCTCCGCCCGGGGTTCGTGCGGATCGAACATCCCTCGACAAGTCTCGCGGAAGTTGGGGTTTTTGGCCCAAACCGCCGAAACTGTGCAGTGCTCGATCGCCGCAGCCGTGATCGCATACGATGTCATCGACGGGGTCTCCTTGCGGGTGTTGCAAAAGCTGCGTCTCTTAAGTTTCACATCCCAAACGAGGCCCCGTCTTCCGTATATTCCCCCTGCCACCTCGCCAAGCCGTTGTTTCCCCGCG
>JARRNE010000674.1:0-1757 GCA_037385305.1 Chromatiaceae bacterium
GAGTTCGCCGAGCTGGCCGGCGTAGAGCTCAGGCCCGGCGACGTGATCCAGGAATGAAGAGTCTCTCACGGAGGCGCGGAGGCACGGTGTTTAGAGAATGCACCCGCAGAAAAGTCCTGTGATTATTTAACTCTTTCTTTGTGTCTCCGTGCCTCCGTGAGAGTAATCATTTAATGGATAAACCACGACGCGGTGAGTGCCCTGTATATGCGCACCGCACCTTGGGCTTCGGCGTGCCGGCGACCTCCGACCCGCATCACTTCGTGGTCCGCATCCCCCGCGGCAACACGGCGCCGGTGCTGATCTGTGAGCACCTGGGGATGGGCTCCGAGACGGCCCGGGATCAGGTCCTCGACCGGGTGCTGCTGGAGCGCCCGCGCTGGACGGCGATCCGTTCAGAGGTGCAACGTGCATTCAACGCGCGCCTCAAGGAGCACAATCTGGCCACCGCGGCCTGGAAGGTGGGTGATACCCCGGTGGATCGTTTGCTCGGCAAGGAGCTGTGCGTACTCGCCTGGGCCGTCGAGCGCTTAGCTCCCGAGAAGATCGGCATCGCCGTGCGCAACTGGCTCGCCCTGCGCCCCGAGGAACGCTGGTGGCTGTTCGGCATGACCGCGATTGCCACCGGCGGCATTCGCGACGCGGAGAAAGGCTGGCGTGTCGCCTTACGCTATGCGCTGGGCGACGTTGCGCAAAACGAGTTGCTCAGCCCCCGGGTCCTGAAGCAGTCCGTTGAAAAGAACCCCTCCTCGTTGCCGCTGTTCGACATATGACAGCCGCGCCACCCGACGAGCGCACAGCGCCGAACGCAAATCAGCTCGGCGGAGCGACAGGGACCCCCGTCGCCCTGTATGTTGACGCTGACAATCAGTCACCGCAGTGCGCGAAGGAGCTCCTCCGCCTTCTGCGGGCGGATTTCGACGCCCGGCTAGTCAGCGCCACCATTGCCGGAAACAATCACGGTCAGCAGGTCGACAATTGGCGCGACGAGCTGGTGTCCGCCGTTCCTGACCTGGCGGTGCACCCCCTCAACGCGCCCCACCGCAAACAGGGAGCGGATGTAGCCCTGCTCTTGGCGCTGGGCGCCGATCTTGACGGCCACATTCGCGACCGTGTCCTGCTGGTGATTGTTTCCCGCGATGACTTGGTCATCGGCGCCGCTGAACAGGCCAAGGCGCGCGGATGCAGGACCTTGATTGCCTATGCCGACGGCGACATCCCGACGGCCCGCAATGCGCTCCTGACGACCCTGCTGCTGCCGGCCTTGGTGAAACCGATCGCCGTCGCTCAGCCGCCGCCGGTGGTCCTTCACACGGCCGCACCAGCTTCGGCCGGTCAGCCGACGACGCAAGCCCATGGCGAAGAAGGGGTCGCGTCGGTGCTCGCAAAAGTGCGCGGCATGTGCAAGCAGAAGCCGGGTGGTGGCTATTCGTCGACGGATGTGGGGCAGGCGCTGTCGAAGCTTGGCTACGACAAGGCCGCGCGAGCGCGCTTTCTGGCGTCGGTACCCGGCCTGAAGAGGCAAGGAACCGGCCCTAACGTGACCCTGAAATTTTGACTGGGGCAGGAATACCCGCGATTCCAGCGTGATCGGCAACCCCGTCCGAATCGACTTGGGGAACCCTAAAGTTTGACTTGTTATCGAGCCGCAACCAATATGGTTGCAAACAGGCGAGTCAGCGAGGTAAACCCCATGCCGTCCCTCACCCTGAAGGACATCCCCATGCCCTTGATGGAGCGGCTGCGCAGCCGCGCCG
>JARRNE010000674.1:1850-2816 GCA_037385305.1 Chromatiaceae bacterium
GAGGTGATCCTGCTGCTGGAGCAGGCCCTTGCCCCCGATGCCGGCACAGTGCCCGCGAGCCTCGTCGCGACCGAGCGTGATGCGCAGCTTGTCGCCTGGGAGCGGTTGGGTGGCCGCTGGCCCGGCGGCGATGCGGCGCTGGATGCCATGGTCTCGGACATCTACGACGCACGTACCGAAGGCCGCGAGGTCGATCTGTGAAGGTGCTGGACACGGACGTCTGCGTCGAGATCCTGCGGGGGAATCCGCGGGTGCTGCAGTGGCGCCGGCACACCAGCGCTCGGGTCGTGACCACCTGGATCACGGCCTGCGAGCTGGAATATGGCGCCGCCAAGTCCGCGGACCCCGACCAGGCCCGCTCGCTGGTCGCTGACCTCTTGAGCACGCTCGACATTCTCGGCCTGGATCGACCGGCAGCTCGGCAGTTCGGCCAACACAAGGCCGCCCTGCGCCGCGCCGGCGGGACCCTTCCCGATGCCGACCTGATGATCGCGGCCATCGCCCTTGCCAGCGGTGCCGAGCTGGCAACCGGCAACCTCCAACACTTCCGCCGATTTCCGGAACTGCCCTTAGAGGACTGGATTCGGCAACCACCGCCGGAGTCGGCCGACCGAGGCGACGCCCCATCATGAGCCGCTCCGCCGACGCAAAGCCAGGTCCACGAATCGAGCCCTTTGGGCTGAAAGATGCCCCGGCACTGATCGAGGCCGTGTTCCCGGCACAGAAGGTCTCTTTCGAGGCGCAGCGGGAGCGCAAGGCGTGGGCTGGGCAAACGCTGACGGCGCTGGGCTCATATTGGAAGGGCCGCAAGCCGCTGATCCTGGTGCGGGCCATTGTGCTGGGGACCCTGCTGCCGCAGACCGATGACGCGGAGAAGGACCTGGAGATTGTCGCGCAGCTGATGGCCGTCGACGAGGGCGGGCTGGTGCGGCGTGACCCCAAGATCAGCCCAACGGAGATCGCCCG
>JARRNE010000675.1:0-3132 GCA_037385305.1 Chromatiaceae bacterium
TCGTTAAGCGGAGCAACGACTCAACCCGACGTCGGAGCCATTGCGGGGTGTCGGGACACGCTTGAGGAGAGACAACTAGTGGTGCCGAGTGAAAGTCCTGCTACCGTTTCGCAGCTACCGCCCGCATCTACTCAGCTGGCTTGAGTTTGTCCGTCGAGTAGTTGACACCATGGCACGTTGTACCGCGATTCCCCTCTCCCTTACCCATCGAGAGCGCACCCAGCTGGAGGCGCTGGTGCGTCAGCACACGACACCGCAGCAATTGGCCCTCCGCGCCCGGATCATTCTTGAAGCCGAGGCGGGTGCGGGGGTGCGCGAAACGGCCGCCAGCCTGCAGGTTAGCCGCTCGCTGGTGCAACGCTGGCGCCGGCGCTGGCGTGAGCGCGCCGATCAGCCGCTGGTTTCGCGCCTGAGCGATGAGCCGCGCGCGGGCACACCCGCGACCTTCACGCCCGAGCAGATCTGCGCCATCATCGCCTTGGCTTGTGAGGTGCCGGTGTGCGCAGGGGTTGAGGTGGCGCGCTGGAGCTATCCGGATCTGGCCGAGGAGGCGGCGGCGCGCGGAATCGTCGAGAGCATCTCCTCCCACTCGGTGGGACGCTTCTTGCGCGAGGCCGATCTGAAGCCCCATCGGGTGCGCGGCTGGATCAACACCCCGCGCGAGGGCGACTTCGCCGAGCGCTCGCGCGATGTCTGCGCGACCTATGAGTTGGCGCCAGAGCGGGCCGCCGAAGGCATCGAGACGCGCAGCGTCGATGAGATGACCGGCGTGCAGGCCCTGGAGCGCGCCGCCCCGACGCAGCCCCTGCGTCCCGGACGCGTCGAGCGGCAAGAGTTCGAGTACATCCGTCACGGCACCCTCACCTTGATCGCCACCTTCTGCGTGGTCACCGGTCAGGTCTTCTATCAGCTCGGCCCTACTCGCACGCATGAGGATTTCGCCGCTCACCTCGCCGCGCTGCTCGCCCAGCGCCCAGCCCACACCCCGTGGCACCTGGTCATGGACAACCTCAACATCCACTGCTCCGAGCCGGTCGTGCGCCTCATCGCCGAGGCCATCGGCTTTGACGGTGACCTCGGCATCAAAGACCGCCGCGGCATCCTCAAGTCGATGGCCACGCGCAGCGCCTTCCTCAGCGATCCGAGCCATCGCATCGTCTTTCACTTCACCCCCAAGCATGCCTCCTGGCTCAATCAGATCGAGCTGTGGTTCTCCATCCTGGCACGCAAGGTTCTGCGCCGTGGCAACTTCACATCCGTGGCAAATCTTAAGAAGCGCATCAGTGCGTTCATCGACTTCTTCAACAAAACGCTCGCCAAACCCTTCCGCTGGACCTACGAGGGCAAGCCGCTCGCGGCATGACAGACCAAACAGTCTCGGGACTTTCACTCTGCTGCACTAGGAGCCTTGAGGCCGCAAAATCTTTGCAGATAAGTCAAATTTGGTTTTGTGACGCAAATAACCACCTCTCGCCCGGTGGCAAGATCAAGGACGGACGCTTGCTGGCAAGCGCTGCGCGCGGTGGGTGCCTGAGGAGGCGATAGCGGTTAGCTTACCGACTCATCGTAGCGCGATGAGATCGCGTTCATGGCCGCATGGCGTCTTGTGCGGAAGGGGGCACGGCGCACGAGGTGGAGCAGGGGCTGTGGGAGCGGATGCTGCAGCTCGGTCACGACGTCTTCCAGGGGCTGGTTGGATCTGTTCGGCGCGGGCGATGTGGGGGAGCGGCTCGGCGTGGACGATGGCCGCGCAGCGCGCCGGCTGGCCGATCTGCATCGGCGTGAGATCCGCCATGTGTTTGCTCGGTTCGAGCTCAGGCGCGCGGTCTACGGGAGCCGCGCGGGGCAGGCCATCGAGGCGGTGCCGCTGGATGAACGGCTCAGGCTGCCGCCGGGGAAGAACTCCTACCTGTTGCAGGACGGGGATCAGGAAATGGCCATGGAGAAGCCTTTCGTGCACGTCAGCACCTGCCTTTCGCGGATCCTCGGCTTCCGCCAATCGGTGCACACCCTGGAGCGCGCTCAGCATGCGATGGCCAAGGCGGTCGAGGCCTTGTGGGCGCAGCGCCCGGTCCCCCCAGCGGAGCAGGAGGGGAAGATCCTCGTCTGCACCGCCGACGGCAAGGCGGTGCCGCGGCGTGGGACCGCCACAACACCCGAGGGGGCGGCGCCGCCGACCACGGGTGGGAGGCGCCCCGGAACGAAGAAGATGGCGCGCCTCGGCTCGGTGTATTCCGTGGACCCGTTCATGCGCACCCCCGGGGAGGTGTTGGCGGCCCTGTTTCGGGACGCGCCCCGCGCGCCGCCGCCCGCACGCCCCCGCCCCTGCTTCCAGCACGTGCGCGCGGCCTTGCAGCGCGATGAGCTGGAGTCGACCGCGCCACAGGTGGACACCCTCTTCGGTTGGATGGCCGCGCAGGTGCGACAGCGCCATGGCGAGGGCGAGCGCCCGATCGGCCTGCTCATGGACGGCCAGGAGTTGCTCTGGAGGGCCGGCCGGGAGCACCTTCCCGACGCCCTCGCCGATATCACGGAGATCCTCGATCTGCTGCATGCGACCAGCTCCCTCTGGGAGGCCGCGTACCGCTTCCACCCCACAGGCAGCGACGCCGCCTGTGACTTTGTCAAAGCGCAGACACCACCCATGCGCAACGGCGAGATCGCCCCTGTGATCCACTCCTTGCGCTGGCTCGGCACGCCTCACAAGCTCAAGGGCAAGCGCCGGGATGAGCTCGAGCGGATCTGTGGAGACTTCAACCACAATGCCCATCGCATGGCCTACGCCGTCTACCGCGAGCACGGCTTGCCCATTGCCTCCGGGGTCAGCGAAGGCGCTTGCCGTTGTGTCGTCAAAGACCGCCTGGAGCGTTCGGGAATGCGCTGGGTGATGTCGGGTGCCCGCGCCATGCTGGACCTGCGTTGTATCCACCTGAGCAACCTCTGGGAGGAACTCATCACCTTCCGCATCCAACGCGAATCCCAGCGGCTGTACCCAGGATCTGCCGCAAATGATGCCGATTTCAGCCAGCCACTCGCGGCCTAGCAGGAGCGGAAGACGGGTTGCACCCTCCCCGCGTTACCCGGCTTCGTAAATGATTGCTCTCCTGACACGGGCGACCTAAACGTATGCCC
>JARRNE010000676.1:0-2537 GCA_037385305.1 Chromatiaceae bacterium
CGACCTCCGCGTGATCGGAGCCGAGCCGCTCACGCTCGTAAGCCGCAATCGCGTCGTGGCTGGCCTCCTGGGGAAGATCCCGGTAGAAGCCGTCCCGATGGCGGTCGAGGGCGAGGATCCCGATGTCCTGCAGCAAGGCGGCGAGGAACAGCTCTTCTTTGTAAGGGCGATTCTTTGCCTCAGCGACCGCCCGCGCCGCGATCGCGCTCAGCAGCGCGCGGCGCCAAAATTTCGGGTAGTCGATACCAGGGGACGTCTGGTGCTCGAAGGTCTTTACGAGAGAGAAACCCAGCGCCAGTGTGATGGTCGCGTTCAGACCAAGGACCATGATCGCCTGACGCAGATTCTGGGACTTTCGCCGCTGCCCGTAGAACGGCGAGTTGGCGCTCCGCAGCATCTTGGCACTCATCGCGGGATCGAGGCTGATCACCTGCGAGATTCTCCCCAGGTCAGCTTCGGGATCGTTTGCGACCTCGACGACCTGGGCTGCCAACCCTGCGGGAGACGGGAAGTCGACCAACAGCTTGAGCCTGCGCTCCAACTCGGGCGTCATTCGACAGCTCCCCCTCTTCTTATCAGCTTCACTCGGCGGTCACTCAGCCAGACCGGCGATCGGTGCCCACCCGATGGTTATCGGATGAAGCGATTAGGAACGATTCAGAAACAAGAGGTGCAACTCGACCGCTGGTGTCGGGTTACGCTGCGCTAACCCGACCTACGCGTGCTCCCATTATTTCTGCACCGATACTTAGCGTCGTGGCTCAGCTGAAAACTGAGACGGGGGGTCGGGTACGGGTCGGCGGGACCCTCGGCGCCACGGAGGGCACCGTGGAGCCCGCATGGAACGGATTTACGGCGTGTCTCGACGGCCCATACCCGACCCCTTGCGCACAATCGTGTAGAACGATTGCCGGAGCCGAGATCGGTCAATCTCGCCACTGGCACCCGCTCTGGTCGCAAACTGCCAACTACTTCTTTCTTTTTGGCCCCCTGGAGCCGCATGTCAATGGTCGAGCTCTGCGAAGATAATGGTAACGGTGTGTTTACCGATCGCACTTGGCTCTTTCCGTCTGTCTAACGCAACGGAGAAGCCCATGAAATGGTCGGCCGAAGCGATGACCTTCACAGAAGATGCTGGGGCGAACCCGGAGAACCGACGCGGCAGCTATCGGATTGATGGCGAGATCATGCTGCTGTACGAGGAGATTCCTTCCGACCGAGACCATTGCGCGGACTTCTCGCCGGCCCACGATGCCGCAACGGCGGTTCTTCTCTGCGCTCGCCTGGCGGAGTATCACCACCAGGTCCACCGGCTGCTGCGGGAGGTTCAGAAAGAGGCCCTGGGTGTCTTCAAGTGTCTCAAGGCGCTTGACGAAGAGATCGACATGATCGCGCATGTCCTCTTGTCACGCGAGCTCGCCCCCATCGCGAGCACCAGACGCCAGGTGAAGCTGAGTGCGACCGGAGTCGCCTTTCCCACTGAGCGGCAACTGGATGAGAACCGGTTGCTGGTGCTCCAGATGGTGCTGCTGCCCTCCTTCGCCGGCATCATCAGCGAGGCGCAGGTCGTGCGAAGCACGCCCTTCCTCGGGGACGCCGGGCGGCAATTCATGACGACCGTCGAGTTCGTCAACATGCGGGACGCCACACGGGACATCATCGCCAGGCACATTCTCGATCGGCAGAAGGAGCTTGCCAGACGAGTCCGAGATCCCGTTGGGCGCGATGCGCCGCCTGCCTGAGGCTACGCGGGACACGCCGGGCGGCAGGACACCGGACCACAGCATGGGTCG
This sequence comes from Chromatiaceae bacterium, assembly GCA_037385305.1. Taxonomy (GTDB): domain Bacteria; phylum Pseudomonadota; class Gammaproteobacteria; order Chromatiales; family Chromatiaceae; genus JARRNE01. The sequence continues at coordinate 1,794 of JARRNE010000676.1, forward strand.
ACCCTTGCTTGCCCGAAAGCGTGCAGCCGTGTTGGCGCTTGTGGCGGCGATGAGCACCTTGCTCGTGGTGGCTTGGGGGGCCAACGATCAAGGACACCCGAGAACCGAAGAAACAGTGATCTTCCAGCTGAAGCACCGTACCGCGCAGGAGCTCCTGCCACTCCTGCAGGGACACATCGAGCGGTATCACGGCACGGTCTCCGGGACCGGACGGCGGCTGGTCCTCACGGCCCCGCGGGAGGAGGTGGGACGCATCGAGGGAATCCTCGAGGAGATGGATACCCGTCCGCGACGTCTGATCATAACGGTGGCCCGGAAGCCTGAGGGTGCGACCTTGGCCGGGGAGCCGACAGCAGAAGACTCCGGCACCCGGCCGGCGATGACTGTGCGGGACACGTCCGTCACCGCCTTTCACACGCGGCGGCAGCCAGCGCTTGCCGTGTCTTCGGAGCCCTCCTCGCATGCGCTGCATACCCGCCCTCGCGCGGGTCCTCACGACATACAGCGGGTCTCGGTCCTCGAAGGTCAGTGGGCCCTGGTTGCTCTTGGGGAAGTGCCGGCGGCTACCGGTTTCTCGGCGGAGGCCGCGGTCGGGCGGGGCCTCACGGTCTTCTTGAATGCGCCATCGACGGACAGCGGGACACGGATCCTTGCACGGGCAACCCTGCTGGGGAAGCAGCTTGTCGTGAACCTGGCCTACACCGGCACCTCGCCCAGCACCCGCCAGGGCGGCCGGATGGAGAC
>JARRNE010000677.1:0-2533 GCA_037385305.1 Chromatiaceae bacterium
CGAGGCAATACACCAGCTCATCATGGGGCGGCACCAGTCTTTGATCAACGGAGATAAGTATCCTGTCCCTGGAACTGGCTTCATCACCGATTCCTGGCTGTTTCGCGACGCTCGGCCGCAGAAATGCCCGGTGGGGTCCATGCGACATGTGGCGCCCCGAGGCTCTCTAAATGCGACGGGATTATTCGTGGTACGCCCCCCATTTCTTGCAGCCGCTCCTGATCCGAGGTGATTACCGATGAACACAAAAAAGCTGATTGAACAGGCGATTGCGTTGCCCGTCGAGGAACGCGCCTTGGTGGTGGACTCGTTACTTCGGAGTCTGAACCCGCCACAGTCCGAAATCGACGCCCAGTGGGCAGCTGAGGCCAAGCGCCGGCTGTCGGAGTTACGCTCCGGTAAGGTCGACGCCGTCCCCGGCGAGGCCGTGTTCGAGCGCGTCCGGGAGCGTTTCAAGCGATGAGCTATGGCTTCCATCCCGAGGCAGAGGCCGAGCTAAACCTCTCCATCGACTACTACGAGTCCATCGAGCCCGGCCTGGGTTATGACTTCGCGCTCGAGGTGTACGAGACCATCCAGCGCGTCGTCGACTTCCCGAAGGCCTGGACGATCCTCGATGACGACGTTCGAAGGTCACTCGTGAAGCGCTTTCCCTACGGTGTCTTGTACAGCGAAGAACCCGACGGCGTCTTCATCCTGGCGGTGATGAACCTGCACCGGGCACCGGACTACTGGAAGCATCGCGTGTGAGCAAATTGCTTTCCCGTCTCGATGGCCGCGGCCGCCCGTTCCGCTGCGATCTCGGAGCTCGGGCCGGAGTCGTCTTCCGCGATCGACCCAAATGCTGCCACGCGCCTGGGAACCCAAACGGGCCGCAGAGCGGCTAAGATAGTTGACGCAATCGAAAAAGAGGCTTGCTGCAGAGAGGTGGCCCCATGACCCTGGATGACGTATTGCGTGACATCCATGCCATGCGCGAAGACCTGCTCGTGTTTGAGCGCAAATACGGCGTTCCCACCGAGATGTTCTACGAGGCTTAACACAACGGTGAAGAACCGGCGGACTCGTCATGGGTCTTGGACTGGAGCGAATGGGCCGCCTCCTATCAGATTCTTCAGGAGCGGCTGGCATTGTTTGGCGATGAAAGCCGGCGCTTGCTCCAATCGGCGCAGGTCACGAGCTATGTCGACCTGATGGAGCGCACCGCTCGCCATGAATCCATTCCAGTCTCTCGCTGATTACGAGGCGTTCATCTACCAACTCGGCAGCCAGTTTGCGGCCATCCGGCGCTCGACGCTGGTAGTGGTTCGTCGCGGTGCGACCGTGGCGGTCCTGCGAGGCGAGCTGGAATTCGACCACAGTATCCGCCTGAACGTGCGCGAACGGCTGACCTTCGATCACTTGCCTGGAAGGATTCGCGAGTATGGCTATGAGGTCTGGCAACATGGCCAACTCCTCTACTGGTATGATTCACAGCCGCATCCGGATGATCCCACCCTCGTCGACACCCATCCTCACCACCGGCATGTTCATCCGGATACCAAACATCATCGAGCTCTAGCCTCGGGGTTGAGCTTTCAACAGCCGAACATCCCCTTTCTTGTGCGGGAGATCAGTGAACTGGACCTTACGCCGCCGCAGGGCTGATCAGGAGCATAGGACAGGGCGAGATCTGAAGCGCATTGCTGGCCAACAGGCCAGCTCCTTCATCACCGCTTTCCGGCTGGTTCGCGACGCTCCTTGAACCCGCGGCTTGTGTTGTCATAATTGCCAACGTGCATGCCGAGCTCATCACCCGATTCAAAGACGTCACGCCCGAAGGCTGGCTAATCGAGCTTGTGGTCTGGCGGCTACCGGCACCGATCCCGCCATGCGGGCATCCCTTCAAGTATCGGCTGGTCTTAATCGTGGAAGGACAACGGGCGATTGGCTTCGACAACGAGCGCGGGAAGGGCGATCACTGGCACGTCGAGGGTGTTGAGCGTCCCTATGCCTTCGTCGATGTCGATCGGCTGGTCGAGGACTTCATTGCGGAGGTGGAGAAATGGCGCAGCGCACACTGACGATCACAATGCAGCCAGACTGGCGGGCAGCCTTGCGCGCGGCCGGTGAAGCCGCCCAGGGGGATCGCTACCGGGGGGAGACGTTGAATTTCGAAACGCCGGCAGCTTTGTTCGGTCGGTTGACTGAGCGGCGTTGGGCGTTGGTTCAGGCGCTCTTGGGCGCGGGCGAGTTGAGCTTGGGTGAGCTATCCCGGCGCGTGGAGCGGGATGTCAAGCGGGTGAATGAGGACGTGACCGCGCTGACCGAGCTAGGGCTGATCGAGCGCGCTGAGCGGGGCGGGGTGGTGTGCCCCTTCGACGACATCCATGTCGATCTGCGATTGTCGAGCAGGGTGGCCTAAGCTAGGCATCCGGTCTTCCGCGTTGACTTGCCGCTCAAGCGACTCGGCTGGGGGGTAGGTCCATCGACCCACACCGGCCACTGAGCTTTTGGCCGTCAACGACAGCTTAGGAGATTTGACGAAACAAAG
>JARRNE010000678.1:0-3014 GCA_037385305.1 Chromatiaceae bacterium
AAGCCGGCCAGCATCATGCCCGAGTATGCGAGATAGGGGTTCCCGCTGGAATCGGGGAACCGCACCTCGATACGCCGCGCCTTGGGGTTCTGGACGTGCGGGATGCGGATAGAGGCGGAACGGTTGCGCGCCGAATAGGCGAGGAGAGTGGGTGCCTCGAATCCGGGTACGAGGCGCTTGTAAGAGTTGGTCGCGGCGTTCGTCAGGGCATTGAGCGCGCGCGCATGCTTGATGATCCCACCGATGTAATAAAGGCCAAGCTCGGACATGCCACCGTACTTATCCCCCATGAAAACGTTCTGTCCGTCTTTGCCGAGCGACTGGTGGACGTGCATGCCGTTGCCATTGTCGCCGACCAAGGGCTTTGGCATGAAGGTGACCGTCTTTCCGTACGCGTGAGCCACGGTCCAGATGCAGTACTTCATGATCTGGTTCATGTCGGCACGCCGGACAAGGGGGGCGAACTTGGTGCCGATCTCGCATTGTCCGGCCGTCGCCACCTCATGATGGTGCACCTCGGACGGGACCCCCATCTCCTCCATTGCAAGGCACATGGCCGCACGCAGATCGTTCAGGGAGTCTACGGGCGGCACCGGGAAGTAACCCCCCTTGATGGCCGGGCGGTGACCCATGTTCCCATCGTCGAACACACGCTCGGAGTTCCACTGGGCCTCATCGGAGTCCACCTTGTAGAAGGCGCCGCTCATGTCCGCACCCCAACGGACGTCGTCGAAGACAAAGAACTCCGGCTCAGGCCCGAAGAATGCCGTGTCCGCGACACCCGTGGACTTGAGGTAGGCTTCCGCCCGTTTGGCCAGGGAGCGGGGATCCCGCTCGTAGCCCTGCATGGTCGTCGGCGAGAGGATGTCGCAGCGCAGAATCAGGGTGTTCTCATCTGCGAAGGGGTCCATGACGGCAGTGTCGGCCTCCGGCATCAGCACCATGTCGGAGTCCTGAATGCCCCTCCAACCAGCAATGGACGAGCCGTCGAACATCTTGCCTTCCGCAAAGAAGTCGTCGTGGATCACGCTGGCCGGCATTGACACGTGCTGCTCCTTCCCGCGTGTGTCGGTGAAGCGAAGATCAATGAACTTCACTTCCTTGTCTTTAATCATTTTCATGACGTTAGAGGACATCTTTTGGTCTCCGAGAGTTGCCTTGGTCAAGGCGGCCAAGTTGAGATGATGGGGTTACAAAGGGCGACGGGCGACCCGAGTGCCGGGCCGCCGCCCGCGTCTCGCAAGCACGCAGCATGCCGGAGTCTGGCCGACGTCTGGCTTGGGCTTTTCCTGGAGCTGCGACTGCCCGTGCGGCAGGGCCCCAGGATCTTTCAAACCAGAAGCCTCTTCGCGAGGTACAAGGAGAGGGCGCCGCGAATCGGCCTCGGCCCTTTGGGCGCGAGGGCGATAAAGGTCACCCCGGGTCAGGACGAAAAGCAAAGGAATCCGGCGGCGCGGACGCACTACATCAGTGCACAACCGTGCATAATGCACCGTTGCAGTGCGGCCTACCCGAAATAGACGGAGACCTCGTTGAAGGCCGGAGCCAGCCGCACGGCGGAACGCAGCCGCTCCCCAATGACCTTTGCCTCGCCGGCGTCGGTGCCACAGGCCGCTAGCGGCAGGTAAAGCTCCACATCGATGTGTCCATTCAGGTAGTGCAGCACCGTCCGGTAGGCACGCCGGCCTAGGGGTTCTAGTTGCCAGATCCGCTCCAGGCGGGCAAGGGCGGCAGCCCGCGGATCGACCAGAACATGGACGTCGACGGCCGCCGCACCACCGTACCGCCGCGTGCGCAGCATATGGATGTTTCGTACACCCCCCACGGAGCGAATGGTCTCCCGGATGTCTTCCAGGCGGCTGTCCTCCAATCCGGTATCAACGAGCTCCTGGATGGCTCCCCACCCGAGGTCCCAGGCAATCTTTGCAACCATCACAGCGACTACGACGGCGGCAAGGGCGTCCAAGTACGGCAGCCCCGCGAGCGTCCCCACGAGACCCACCAGAACGATGATGGACGAGACCGCATCGGAGCGATGATGCCACGCGTTCGCGCGGAGCATCTCCGAGCGCACGCGCCGGGCATAGCCAAGGGTCCACCAATAGAGCGATTCCTTGACAAGGATAGAGACGATGACCGGCACGACCGCAAGCGGTGCCGGATGCAGAAGCTTCGCCGGGGAAAACAGGCGCGTGCCGGCGTCCCAAGCGATACCGACGGCAACGGCCGCGAGAAGGGCGCCGAGCGCCAGGGTAGCGACGGTCTCAAAACGTCCGTGCCCGTAAGGATGTCTCTGGTCCGGCGCCTGACCCGCATGGCGCCCTGCGAACCATACGAGCCCGTCGGAGAGGAGATCCGAGACAGAGTGAATGCCGTCCGCGACCAGGGCCTGGGAGTGCCAGACCACGCCGGCCGTGATCTTCATCGCGGACAGAATCAGGTCCCAGAGTCCGCCAATCACGGCGGTGCGGGCTGCGGCCACCGCACGCTCAGGGTTCAGGCGCTGATTCACGGTGCGCGTCTCTTGGTCAGTGCTTCCCAATGGAGAAGCGGGACCACCGACTCTGGCTCAACAGACATCATCAGCGCAAGGTCCAGCTCGCACCCCTCATCCACGAGGGCTTCGTCCGGATCGAGCTGGGAGAGGACGGCGTCGCGGTCAACCAGCTGGGCCCCGGGGAGGTGATCGGTGAGGTATCGTCTGTCGAGAGCGTGGCGGCGAGCGCCGACGTGGTCGCGGGATCCGACGTCACAGTGGACGCCATCGCCGGCGAGCGTCTGCAGTCTCTTCTCGCCTCCGAGCCTGCCTTCGCCGCCCGCTTCCATCAGTCTTTGGCCGTCACGCTGTCCGCCCGACTGCGGAGGATCTCCCACAAGCTCGCCCGGCTGGGCATCCACGAGGTGGCCCAGATCCACCCGTTCCGCCGCCCGCTATTACCTGAAGCCAAGGGGATTTGTCGAAGACTTCGAGACCCTGGAGCTGGTCCATGAGAACGATCCGGACGGCGACGGGG
>JARRNE010000679.1:0-2605 GCA_037385305.1 Chromatiaceae bacterium
AAGTGGTGCGTATTCCGGACGAAGGCGACCATCGATTCCGCGCGAAGACGACCACTGATTCCACACGAAGGCGACCACCGATTCCGGTGAAGGCGGCCATCTCCGATTGAGGGGGTGGTGAGCGACTTGACGCGGGATAACCACCGTTATCCTGGCCCGTTTTTCTCGTCAGAGGATGGGTCAGATGCCAGCGAAGAGGTTATCCATGCGAAAGGTAAAGGAGATTTTGAGGCTGCGGTTCGAGGTCGGTCGCGGCCAGCGGCAGATCGCGCGCAGTTGCGCGATCGGCAAGACGACTGTGGCGGAATGCTTGACCCGCTTCGAACGCTCAGGCCTGTCGTGGCCGCAGGCCGCACAGCTGGACGAAGCGACTCTCGAACACAAGCTCTACCCTGCGACAGTGGCTGTACCGGCCGAAGAGCGGGCAGTACCCGATTGGCCCTACATCCATCGAGAGCTGCGTCGCAAGGGCGTGACGCTCACGCTGTTGTGGTACGAGTACAAGTCTGTCCATCCGGATGGCTACCAGTACAGCTGGTTCTGCGACCAGTATCGCGCCTGGTGCATGAAGCTCGACGTGGTGATGCGCCAGGAGCACCGCGCCGGTGAGAAGCTGTTCGTGGACTACGCCGGACAGACGGTCGAGGTCGTGGATCGACGCACCGGCGAGGTTCGTGCCGCTCAGATCTTCGTGGCCGTCCTGGGCGCCTCGAGCTACACCTACGCCGAGGCCACCTGGACGCAGCAGCTCCCTGATTGGATTGGCTCGCACGTGCGCGCCTTTGCGTTTTTCGGCGGTGTCCCGGAGCTGGCGATCCCGGACAACCTGCGCAGTGGTGTGTCCAAGGCCCACCGCTACGAGCCCGATCTCAACCCGACGTACCTGGATCTGGCAAGCCACTACGGCGTAGCGGTCCTGCCGGCACGGGTGCGCAAGCCGCGGGACAAGGCCAAGGCGGAGGCCGGCGTGCTGCTGGTCGAACGCTGGATCCTGGCGGCGCTGCGCAACCGCACCTTCTTCTCCCTGCAGGAAGTGAATCGGGAGATCGCCCAGCTGCTCAGGCGGCTCAATACCCGCCCCTTCAAGAAGCTGCCCGGCTCACGCCGGGAGCTGTTCGAGCAGATCGACCGCCCGGCGCTACGCCCCTTGCCCGCGCAGCCCTACGAGTTCGCCGAGTGGAAGAAGGTGCGGGTGAACATCGACTACCACGTCGAGGTCGACGCTCACTACTACTCGGTGCCGTATCAGTTGGTCAGGAAGAGCCTGGAGGCCCGCTTCACCGAACGTACCGTGGAGTGCTTCCACAAAGGGCAACGGGTCGCCAGCCATCCGCGCTCTCGGCTCAAGGGCCGCCACACCACAGTGCCTGAGCACATGCCCGCGTCCCACCGTAGCTACGCCGAGTGGACGCCTCAACGGCTCGTTCGCTGGGCCGCGAAGACGGGGCCGGCCACTGCCTCGGTGGTGCAGAGCATCCTCGAACGCCGTGCCCATCCCCAGCAAGGCTTCCGCTCGGCTCTGGGCATCCTGCGCCTGGGCAAGAGCTTTGGCGAAGAGCGCCTGGAGGCGGCCTGCCGGCGGGCACTCAGGCTCGGCGCCTGCAGCTACAAGATCATCGAATCCATCCTGCGCCAGGGCCTCGACCGTCAGGCTCTGCCCGAGCAGCAGGAGCTGGAGCTATCCATCGAGCACGAGAACATCCGCGGCTCGGATTACTACCGCTGACCCCAAAAGGAGACATCCCATGTTGAGCCATCCCACCCTCGAGAAACTGCAGACACTGCGCCTGTGGGGTATGTACAAGGCGCTTACCGAGCAGATGAACATGCCCGAGTGCGAGACGCTCGGCTTCGAGGAGCGCCTCGGCCTGCTGGCCGACCGGGAGCTGACCGAACGCCAGGATCGGCGCCTGAAAACGTGCCTACGCCAAGCCAAGCTCAAGCACAACGCCTGTGTCGAGGATCTGGACTACCGCGCCCCGCGTGGGCTCGACAAGTCGCTGATGCTGCAGCTCAGCACCTGCCGTTGGGTCCAGGAGGGACTGAATCTGATCATCAACGGCGCCACCGGCGTGGGCAAGACCTGGATCGCCTGTGCTCTGGCCCAGAAGGCCTGCCGGGAGGGCTATACGGCGCTGTATCTGCGCCTGCCGCGGTTGTTCGAGGACCTCAGCCTGGCCCATGGCGACGGGCGCTTCTGCAAGCTTATGGCCGGCTTTGCCAAGACTGACTTGATCATCCTCGACGATTGGGGGCTGGCGAAATTCTCTGCCGAGCAGCGTCGCGATCTGCTCGAGCTGCTCGATGACCGACATGGCAACCGATCCACGCTCGTCACCTCGCAGGTTCCCGTCGATCATTGGCATGAGGTCATCGGCGATCCCACCCTCGGCGACGCCGTCCTCGACCGCCTCGTACACAACGCTTACCGGATCAATTTGAAAGGAGAGTCCATGCGAAAACGTCTTGCGAAGTTGACGCCAACTACCCCCTCGGAGTAAACAACAAATGCCCGCGTCGCTTCGCTCCGACACGTGGCCGTCATGCCATGGAACAGGTGGTCGCCTTCACACCGGAATCGTTGGTCGTCTTGCGCGGAATCGGC
>JARRNE010000680.1:0-2736 GCA_037385305.1 Chromatiaceae bacterium
CGCCCGGGAGTCGCACCGAACAGCCCGCCGGCATCGAGATAGGTGGACGCAGAAGCCTGCAGCACCAAGAAGCTCACACTTTGGGCTCCCAGCGTCTCGGTGGGAGTCGCCGAAAGGAATGCGCGGGCGCCGCGGGTCGGGTTCAACAGGCTGTTCGTGCTGTCGTACTTGGCAAACACCGGGAAGCCGACCAGGTTGTAACGCTCGGTGGAGCCCTGTTGGGTCACGCTCTCGCGCTCGGCGGCGAGACCGATGCTGCCCGTCCAGTCGTCGGAGAGCTTGCGGTTGATGCTGAGGCCAGCGGTAACGGCGGTGCGGTCGTAGGCGCTGATGCTCTCTTTCAGGGGACTGATGTCCATCTGCAGCGTCTGGTCTCGCCGCAGAAAGTCGGGCTTGATGAACTGAGCGCTGCCCCAGTAGCCCGGGTTGGTCTGGGCGGTGCCGCCGGCGCTGAAGCCGGCCGACAGCCTGAGCTTCTCCGCATTGCCGAGGAGGTTCCGGTTTTGCCAAGTCGTGCTGAAGCTTGCGCCCAGGTCCGTCGAGTAGGCCGCATTGAAGCTGGCCGTGTGGCGCTTGCGCTCGACGAACAGGAGTTCCAGGGGCAGCCGCCCCTGGGCGTCGAGCTTCTTCCCAGGCACCACGACTACGGACGAGAAGACCCCGAGCGAGGCGAGGTCCTGGCGAGCCTTCTCGATGGCCTTCGGGTCATAGCGCTCGCCCGAATGTAGGAGCAGGCGCTGCCGCACAAAGGACGCATTGACCCGCTTCAGGCCCCTGAAGCTGATCGGGCCGATATCGACGCGGGGGCCGGTGTCGACCTTGAAAGTCACGTCCAGGGTATTCGCCCGCTCCTCGAGGATCGCGATGGGCTCGCTGACATCGGCCAAGGCGTAGCCCGCGTCCTGCAGGGCGGTCAAAAGCCGATCGCGAGCGGCCAGCACCTTGGCCGCAACAGCGGGTGCACCGGACGAGAGGTCGAGCTTCGCTCGTGCCTCCTTGGGCACGGTGCCCTCGATTGCCACCGTGCCCAGGTGGAACAGGGGGCCTCGCCGGATCGACACGTCGACCGGCACCGGCGGGGCGGCGGGCAGGTTGGCCAGATAATCCGGGAGGTCGGGGTCATCCAGGGGACGGTGGTCGATCTTCAGGTCGACGCTGCCCTTGTAGAACCCCAGACCGTGAAGAACGGTCAGGAACCGCTGCTTGTCGTCTCTGGCACGACCCACGAGGGCGAACGGGCCGACCGGGGTCTTTTCCCTAAGGCTGTTCAGAAGCGAGGCGTCGCTGATGGCATTATCGAGCCCGGCATCGCCGGTCTTGGCGATCTCCACCCGGTACGGCTGGGGATCGGCTGCGGAGGCCGGCGCCGAGAGCAGCAACACCCCTACCAGCGACGTAACGGCGGGCGCACTGACACCAAAGACTTCCCTGACCGGACGCATCGGCAGGAGCCTATCGTGCGATCAGCGCTTGTCAAGCGCTGGCTCGTGCCTTCGGCGGAAGAGCACGCCTGCCCCGGCCGGGCCGGGCGCGCGCAAGACGGTGCTTGTGCGATCGGACCGCAGCGGTTATTTTAAAATGTTGGCTCATGGGGCCACCTGTGTGAAGGGTAGTCCCGAGTCCTTTTGCCAAGTAGGCAACGCCGTCTCCTGACCAGAAGCGCCTCAACCTGCTCCACACGTTTCGCCTCATGAGCCAGAATGTTTAGGTTCCATGCTCGAGGTTGTCGATCTGGAATGCAGGCGCGGAGATCGCCAACTCTTTTCCGGGCTTAGCTTCGATGTAGGTCTAGGAACGCTCCTCCACGTCCGCGGTCGAAACGGCAGCGGCAAGACGACGCTGTTGCGGGCGATCTGTGGGCTGCTCGCCGCGGATGCGGGCGAGATCCGGTGGCGGGGTGAGAGCATTCGTGCGTTGGGGGACGACTACCATGAGGACGTTCTCTACCTGGGGCACCTCAACGGGATCAAGGGCGACCTTACAGGCATCGAGAACCTACGTATCGCCGCAACCCTAGACGGGGACGAGGCGGAGGAAGAACGCCTGTGGCGCGCCCTCGAGCAGATGGGGCTGGCCGGCTTCGAGGATCTCCCCACAAAGGTACTCTCCCAGGGCCAGAAGAAGCGCGTGGCCCTCGCGCGGTTGCTCGTGAGCAGGGCGCCACTTTGGATCCTCGACGAGCCTTTGACCGCCCTCGACGTCGACGCCGTCGACCTCCTGCAGGTCCTGATTGCCCAGCACATCGCCGACGACGGGATGGTGGTCCTGACGACGCATCAGGAGGTGCCCCTCACCTCGGGGCAGATCCGGCGACTGCATCTGGGAGACTGAGCGACCGCATGTGGCGAAGCTTCGTATGTGTACTCGGACGCGACATCACCCTGGCCATGCGCCGTCGCACGGAGGTGCTGACCACCCTGTTCTTCTTCATGATCGTCGTGAGCCTGTTCCCCCTCGGCGTGGGGACCCAAAGGGAAACCTTGCGAATGCTTGGTCCCGGGGTCGTCTGGGTCGCCGCCCTGCTGGCCTCGATGCTGGCCCTGGAGGGGCTGTTTGCAGCCGACTACGAGGACGGCACCCTGGCGCAGCTACTGATGACCGCACAGCCCCTCCCCCTGCTCGTCCTCGCCAAGGTGGCGGCACACTGGCTCCTGACCGGGCTGCCGCTGGTATTCATCGCTCCCTTGGTGGGACTGCAGTACCATATGGGCAACTCGTCAGTGCTGGCCATGATCC
>JARRNE010000681.1:0-3854 GCA_037385305.1 Chromatiaceae bacterium
ATCTGTGGTTCCCCTAAGCCCGGCAGTCCGGGAGCTCGCGCCCGACGCGCAACCAACCTACGCACCAGGGCTCATGCACGAAGTCGTAAATGATAGCTGAAGCGATCCGGGGTGCCGGGTTGTCAAACCCGCGCGCGCTGGCGGCGACCTTCCATCGCCGCACCTGGGGGTATAGAATTGCGGCCAGGCTTAAATATCCAAAAAATATCAGTGCACTAACGCCGCTTGGTTATGCGTGATCATAAATTCCGGCACGCCGACGTAACGGCCCGCAAACCGCGACCAAAGCTGCCCAAGGCGCTGTTATGGGTCGTTGTGCTGGCAGTAGCTGGGGCTGCGACCTTCGCTGGACTCCGGTGGCTTCAGCGCGGCTCGGGCTCGCAGGAGCCGAAGACGGACTCCAACACCATCCCCCTCAAGCTGCCGCCGGCGACCGCGCCGACTGAAAGCGCGCAGCAGAATGGAAAGTAGGGGAATAAAGCAGCGGCTCAAGTCAGCTTCTCATGCCGGGTGAGCTTCCACGCGTTGGGTTGGTTGCTTACGCGGCCAACTTCCGAGCAGGAGGGCACGCCCGGAGGGGTGCCGGATCGCGCCGGCGGCTGTAAGACACCGTCACGCGATCCATGGGTGCGGCGCGCACCCCGAGGAGATCTCTCTCAGGCGGAGAACGACGATCCGCACCCGCAGGTCGTTGTGGCGTTGGGGTTGCGGATCACAAACTGCGCCCCCTGCAGACCCTCCGTGTAGTCGATCTCCGCCCCTGAGAGATATTGCATGCTCATCGGGTCGATGAGTAATCGGACGCCATCGGTGACGACCTCGGTATCCCCATCCTGAACGGACTCATCGAAGGTAAAGCCGTACTGGAATCCAGAGCAGCCGCCCCCTTGGATGTAGACCCGAAGCATCAGCTCAGGATTGCCTTCCTCGCGGATCAACTCCGCGACTTTCGACGCCGCAGCCGACGTAAAAACCAATTCGGATTCAGTAGCAGCCAGGGAGCTCATAGCCTTCAACCTCGTGTGTTGCCTGTGATCGCACCAACAGACTAAAATAGTGCGTTTTCCGACAAAGTTATTCAAGTATCGTCCCCTGCGCGCCCTCGACCGACGCCAGAAGACGTCCCGGACATTCGCGCATGCCCAGCCCCGAGATCAGGGGACTACCGCAACCCCATGCAAGGCGGCAGACTCTTCCAGACCGAACATCAGATTCATGTTCTGGACCGCCTGACCGGCAGCGCCCTTGACCAGGTTGTCGATCACCGACTGAACGACCACCGTGCCTCGGCCCATTGGCTCCGCGACTGCCAGCCGACAGAGGTTGCTCCCCCGCACGGACCGCGTGTCCGGACTGGCGCCCGCCGGCATAACGTCCACGAAAGGTTCTCCGCGATAGCGCGCTTCGAAGAGCGTCTGCAGATCCTGGCTGGGTTCGCGCAGGCGGGCGTAGAGGGTTGCCTCGATGCCCCGGACCATGGGCAGGAGATGGGGAACGAAGGTGAGATGCAGGCCCTCTCCTGCAGATGGTGAGAGGTTCTGGACAATCTCCGGAAGGTGGCGGTGGCCGCCTACAGCGTAGGCCTTGAAGCTCTCGCCAACCTCAGCCATGAGGAGACCAACCTCGGCCTTGCGGCCGGCTCCGCTGACCCCCGACTTCGCATCCGCCACCAACCAGCCAGCATCAACTCTGTCGCCAACAGCTCCGGGCAGAGGTGCGGCATCCCGTACCAGCGCTCCCATTCATCGCTGTCCTTGAGCCGAAAGTCAGCGGCGAGGTCGATCACGCGAACGCCCTTCGCCAGAAGACCTGGCACCATGCGCATCGCGGTCCCATTAGGCGTGGCGAAGAAGACGAGATCACAGTCCGCCAGGCGGCCTTCGTCGGGCTCGGTGAGGACAATGTCCAATCGCCCGCGCAGCTGAGGAAACAGGTCGCTTACCCGCACGCCCGCCTTGTTGCGGGAGGTGATCGTAGTGATCGACACCGCCGGATGCGCCAGCAAGAGCCGCAGCAGCTCCGCGCCCGTATACCCTGTGCCACCGACGATGCCGACCGCTATCATGGCGCGTTCATCATGCCGACACGCCCTGTCGCCGACAGAGATACGGCAGCCGGCCAGCGCAGAAGAAAAAAGCGGCAGCAGCCGCTTTCTCGAGGTCGAGCCACATCATGGCTTGTCGCCGCTTCAGACTACGTACTCTGCAGTAAGGTGACCGCGGCCACCCCAAGCGGGGTACCCGGGTCAGGAGCATCCTCCGCGGTCGATGAAGTCGATCTCGACCCCACGCAGGAACGGCAGGGTCCCGTCATCCACGATGACCTTGAAGCCGCGGCACTCGAGGACACCATCATCCGCGTTGATGCTGTCGGCGAAGGTCATACCGAAGCTGACCCCACTACAGCCGCCCGGCGCCGCGAAGACGCGCACCCCCCGAACGCTGTCGTCCACCTGAGTAAACAGCTCGCCCATCTTGGACTGGGCAGGGGGTGTGAGAGAAAGGTCTTGATCAGTCAGGTTCGCCTGCATATGCATGGACCCTCAAGTCGGATACCAGAGATAGCCGCTAAGGATATCAGGAAAGCGCTTCGCGTTTCCAGCCGCCCTCCGCTGGAGCGCCGATCAACGCCCCTCCCCGGTGGCCATAGGCCTGGGAAACCCCTCATACGCTCGGACGAATAACGAATGGCTCAAAGCTACACCTGCCCCTCACAGCGGGCGTGCGGCACACGCGTTGGGATGCACAGAACTTCGCTGCGCCTCTCCCCCAAGCGTCCGGATTCCTCGCTCTTCCCTAAGCCAAGCGTCCCTGCGCCGCCAACATCGCAAGATGGCGCTGGGCATCCACCAAGTGCCGCCCCCAGTGAAACTCATAGCCGCTTAACCAACCCTGGATGGCACGCTCCCGATGACGATCGATGACCCGCAGGCCGTGCTTGAGCTCGCAGTAGATGTCCGTGAGGTCATCCGCCAGACTGCCTGTCATCGCCTGAGAATCATCCACCCGGTCGAACTCGAGCCAGTAACCGTCCCGGTCGCCCAGCAGCCGGCGCAGGTGGCTGAACAGCTCGAAACGCGCATCCAGGTCCGGCGTCAGCTCGTCGCTGTCCTTGGTTGGGCCAGCCGCAACCAGTGTCGTGACAGCGGCGTGCAGGCGCGGTAGCAGATCGGCTACCTCGGTCAGCCACCCCGGGGCCTTGGCACTCGAGGATTCGATCAACACACAGTAGCGGCGCGCCAAGTCCACCATTGCAGGGGAATGGCAGGGATGGAGCTCCAGGGGCGTTGAGGCTTCGTGGGACATCAGGCAAAAGTGTAGTTCAGTTTGGCCACAAGACGAGAAACCAAAGCCGCCAGGACCCGGGCCACCTCAGATCTCCACCAGCTCGAAGTCTTCCTTTCCCGCACCGCACTCGGGACACTTCCAGTTGAGCGGGATGTCCTCCCATCTTGTCCCAGGCGCTATCCCCTCTTCAGGCAGCCCGTTCTCCTCATCGTAGATAAAACCGCAGATGACGCACATGTAACGCTTCATGACCAGATCCGTCGTGATTGCAGGGAGGTGCCGGTTGCTCTCGGGCGAGCAGCCCCGGAGAGTCGAGAGGGATAACCTCAAGCGAACAGCGGCAATGAGTTACCATTGCGGCTCGAGGCCCGCGACGCAAGTCTGGGTTCTTGAATCGTTTTTCAACCTTTCGTACCCGGATCGGGCCCGTCGAGAAGCTCGCCCTGGCGCCGGAAGGGTGTCGAGCCACGAGGCAGGCAACAGGTATGCGTCTTCCCCCTTCATCTCCCGTGCTGCTCGCTATCGGTGGCCACGATCCCAGCGGCGGCGCCGGCGTCCAGGCAGATG
>JARRNE010000682.1:0-2798 GCA_037385305.1 Chromatiaceae bacterium
CGTCGGGGTGAATCTCTGCTTCAAGCTGCTGGATGTTGCCGCCCGGGTGCTCGGGGACGAGGTGGACGTCGAGATCATCGAGGCGCATCACCGCCACAAGGTGGACGCCCCCTCGGGCACCGCGCTGCGCATGGGGGAGGTGGTGGCGGCTGCCCTCGGGCGTGACCTCGGCGAGGTGGCCGTCTACGGCCGCGAGGGCCGCACCGGCCCGAGGGATCCGCGAACGATCGGCTTCGAGACGATCCGCGCCGGGGACGTCGTCGGTGAGCACACGGTCTGGTTCGCCGCGGACGGGGAGCGGGTCGAGATCGCTCACAAGGCCTCCAGCCGGATGACCTTCGCCCGGGGCGCAGCACGGGCCGCCGGTTGGGTGGTCAGCAAGGCGAAGGGCGTCTATGACATGCAGGACGTGCTTGGCCTGAAAAGCCTCTGAGGGAGTGGCGCCTTCAAGGGTGCAGGTGCCGGTGGAAGATCAGGCGCCGCTCCCGCCGTCCCACAGGACTGCCAGATCGATCGAGACGGCGTCGAAGGGCGGGATGCACGCCGCGGTGTCGCCACCGAACCGCCCCGCTGGGAGCCACTCTCCCCGCTCGAGGTAGTAGGCCTCGATCGCCTTGCTTCTCGGATTCAGGAGCCAGGCGTAAGCGACACCGTATTTTGCGTAGATCGGCATCTTGATCTCCCTATCCTTGCTCTCGGTCGAGCTGGAGAGGATCTCGCAGATCCAATCGGGCACGACCTCGAATCGGTGCCCCGACGGGATGCGTGGCATACGCTCACGGCGCCATCCGGCCAGGTCAGGAACACCCACCTCCGTGTCGCGAAGAAAGTGCAGCTCCGGCTCCGGCAGGATCCACCATCCGCCGGGACCACCCCGCCCACGGTGGAAGGGACCGAACAGCTCGGCACCAAGTCCGGCGGCGGCGAGGGCATGCGGACCTCTCGGGCGGGGCTGGGTATACAGCTGGCCGTCGAGGATCTCGCCGGTCAACCCTTCGGGCAATGCCTGCAGCTGCTCGTAAAGTGTCGGATGGACTCTCGCGTGCATCGGCCGAATCCCTTGGTCTGTGCATCCTCACCGCAACGATGTCGCATCCCCGCCCCGCGCGTCAACCGGCATCCCATGGCGTGCAAGGCGGTCTGTCTATTTCCGCTTTCCGAATCCACCGCACCTGCTCGTTCCCTGGTGGGCCCTCGGTAGCCTGATCGACCGATGTCCTTGCTCTCTTTGGGGCACCGTGATCTGCGTCGCCTTGCTCCCACGACCCGACGCGCAAGAATGGTGGGCCTGCAATTCCAGAGAAGGCTGACCGCGTCGTGTTGACCCCGTCCGCATGGTGCCAGCGAGCGAGCGCACGCAATTGCCGTCATGCGCGGCTGGCAGCCATAGTTTGGATGCTTGGGGCGCTCAGTCTCATGAGCTGCGCTCAGGAGCCGACCACTCCGGGCCCCCAGCTGAAGGCCGCCCGGCCCTCGCTCCAAGTTCCGTCCGCTGCGTCCTTGCCGCCGGCGCGGAAGCGCGTCCTGGAAATCGATCTGGCGGGCCAGGATTTCCACTATTACGAGGACGGTCAGCAGGTGCTTACGGGGCCGATCTCGTCGGGCACCCCTGAGCATCCCACCCCCACCGGCCGCTTCCAGGTACTGAGCAAGGAGAAGGACAAGGTGTCCCACCGGGCTACGCGGATTCCCACGGGTGCGTGCGCCTGCCCTACGAGGATGCCCGTTTCCTCTTCAAGCGCATGCGGGGCGGGGACGAGGTCATCATTGCGGGTTCCGCTGCCGGCTCGCAGGAAGGGAGCTGGATCCGCGACGATTCCGGCGACAACTGGCTGCAGCAGAACCTCGGAGACTGGCTGGCTCCCGATGATCCCCGCCGCAGCTGGCGCTAACGGCCCTGGCGTCAGCGCCACCCCAGAGAACCACTATGGGACAAAGTCGGTCGCTGCCGCCATGACCGTTTCCCTCACCCCGGCCCTCTCCCAGTGGGCGAGGGTGACAGGGAGCGCGCTACGCGCCACTTTCATCGTAAGGGTTGGCTCAATGCCCGCGAACCTGAGCCCCGAATATAAATCCGCCGAAGCAGAGTTCAGGAAGGCGAGGGAGCCCCGGGACCGGCTCCACTGGCTGCGGGAGATGCTGCGCACCATCCCCAAGCACAAGGGAACGGATCACCTGCAGGCGGACATCAAGACCCGCATCAAGCAGCTCACGGAGGAGCTGTCGGGGCCCCGGAAGGGCGCCGCCCACGGCGGGCCCGTCACCGCCATCCGTCCCGAAGGTGCCGCTCAGGTCGCGCTGCTCGGGCCGCCGAATTCCGGCAAATCGACCTTGCATGCGGCGCTCACCGGCTCGCATGCCCAGACCGGTCCCTATCCCTACACCACCCAGTACCCGCAGCCAGGCATGCTGCCGTTCGACGACGTGCTGTTCCAGCTCCTGGATCTGCCACCGATTCATCCGGAGCACCCGGTGCCCTGGATTGGGGGGGCGCTCCAGCAGACCGACGCCTGCCTGCTGGCGGTGGACCTCTCAGACCCCGACTGCGTCGATCAGGTGACCGCCCTGCATGCGGAGCTCGGCCGCCGGCGGGTCTTCCTCAGCGGGCATTGGCCGGGCAGCACACCCGAAGATGAGCGGGAGGTACCGGAAGACCCCTTCGCCGTCCTGCTGCCGACCCTCATGCTCGCGACCAAGGCTGACCTGATTCCCAGTCTGGCCGATGAGCTGGTGGTCTTCCGCGAGCTGACGGGTCTCGACTTCCAGGCCCTGCCCGTATCTGTGGAGACTGGTCTTGG
>JARRNE010000683.1:0-3282 GCA_037385305.1 Chromatiaceae bacterium
GTCGGGCAGCATCAGGTCCAGGACGATGAGGTCGGGCTGTCCGGCGGCCAGCGCCTTCCACATTCCCTTGCCGTCGGCCGCGCTGGCGACGCGATAACCGTTGTCCTGGAGGTAAGAGCTCAGCAGGCTGCGAATTTCAGGGTCGTCGTCGACGACGAGGATATGATCGCTGTCCTTCATGCCTGTTTTATACCCCTGCGCTGCGGACGCTGTCCTGCCGAATTGTAACCAAGTGTGTCGGGGGCTCGCTCCAGGGCCTAATTTTACAAATCGCCCCGCCGCGGACACATGCCCCTTACAAGCGAAGAGTCTACTGTGAGCGTGACAAAACCTTGTCCACGGCTCACCCTAGCTATGTTCATCGAGGAGATCGATTCATGAAGACCCTGACCCGAAACACCGTGTTGGCCCTCGCCTTCGGCGGCCTGCTCGCCGGCGCAACGGGCGCCGCCCTCGCCCACGGGGGCTATGGCGGTCCCGGCTGCGACCGCGCCAGCTTCAAGGAGCGTATGCAGCACTACCAGCAGCGCCGTGCCGAGCGCCTGGCCCGCCTGAAGGAAGAGCTCAAGCTCACCCCCGCGCAGCAAGGCGCCTGGCAGGCCTTTGCCGATGCCACCGCCAAGCGCCCTGACTTCGCCGGGCACTGGAAGCGCGACAAGTCGAACGCCCAGGCCAAGCCGGTGCCGGCACCCGAGAAATTCGACCGCCGTATCGGGTTCGCCGAGAAGCGCCTGGCCCACATGAAGGACGTCGCCGCGGCCATGCACAAGCTCTACGACACGCTGAGCCCCGAGCAGCGCCAGACGATGGACGGCTTCTTCGTGCGCCACCACTATCGCGGTCACCACGACGGCGGCCCCGGCCCGCGCTCGCCTCAGCCGCGCGGCTAGGGACCGATGCCAGGGACGGCAGCACGCAACGAAAAGGCCACCGTTCGGTGGCCTTTTTTATTGGCGCCTTCCATTTGCCGCGGCGCACGGCCTCACTTGCCGCGGATGTACTTCTCGTCGTCGAAGGTGAAGACCCATGTCGGGCGCAGGACCACGAACAGCGTGATCAGCATGCCGGTGATGAAGGCCTCCGGGAACATCATCAGCGGCGTGTACGGCAGGTATTTCAAGGCGAGTGCGTGCAGCGTGTGCACGTCGCTGGCCAGCAGAAGGCCCGAGGCGGTGAGGATGGAGCTCGCCACCGCGATGGCCGAGCCGAAAAAGGCCGTCAAAAAGATATAGACGAAGAAGTTGTTGGGCAGCTTCTTCTGAACGAAATAATAAATGAGCTGGCTGATGACCACGGGCAGCACGCCCATCATCAACGCGTTGATGGGGAAATTGTGCCAGTCGCTCATGCCGTTGTAGACCATGGCGGTGAGCACCAGGCTCATGCCGACGATGGCGAGGCGCCAGCCCACCATGAGGGTCAGCAGCGTGGCGCCGAGGTAATGATATTCCATGCCCGGGATACCGTCGGCCTTGATCAGCCACATCAGCGTCAGCCCCACGCAGGCGCCCAGAAAGACGTGCGAGGTCTCGTTGTCGAGCAGACGCCGCCAGGGCGTCTTGATCAGCACCGCCAACATCGCCGCGGCGTACAGGCCGTAGAGCGCCCACTGCCAGGCAAGGGGTAACCGGGTATAGGGGTAATTCATCGCGCCTAAGTGGCTTGGCGGCCACACAAAAAACCGGGGCCCGCGCTGGCGCGGGCCCCGGCCGTGGGGGGCGGAATCGGGCCCGGGCTACATCGAGGGCTGAGCGCCGACGGCCAGCTCGGGGTTGTACAGGTACTCGATGTTCCCCGCCTCGACCTCCTTGAGGTAGGCCTCGAAGGTCTTCTTGGCGTCGGTCCAGCTGATGCCCATCTTCTCCACCAGCTCCTCGCAGGGCGAGGCGTGCCACTGCAGCTGCACGATCTTGAACGGGTCGGCGCCGCAGGCCAGGGCCGCGAGCTGCACGTCCGCCATGACCGGGATGGTGGCGTTCTGCTCGTGGGCCTTGCCGATCCACTGGTTCTTGTCCATGGTGGTGATGCAGCCCGTGTCGTTGGCGATGAGCACGTCGGCCTGGGCCTCTTCCTTGGCGACCCGGATCTTGCGGTCCATGGTGAACGAGCGGGTGAACTCGCGCTCGGAGATGATGTGGCGGAAGCCGAAACCGCAGCAGTCGTACCACGTCGAATAGTCCACCACCTGCGCACCGAGCGCCTGGGCGATGGACGTGCCAATGGCCGTACGATTGCCGCCGAGCACGGTCGGGTCGTAGATAGCGTCCTCGTGGACCATCTTGTAGTAGTGGCAGGCGACGTGGTTGGCCACGCGAATGTTGGACATGTCGATGGTCTGCAGCTCGGAGGCGATGCGGTTGCGCATCACGTGCACCCACTCGGAGTAGTGAATGATCTCTTCCGGGATCACCAGCTTGCCGTCGACCAGACGACCCAGCTTGCCGAGGATCTTGGTGACCTTCTCGCGCAGTTCGGCGGATTCCACCAGGTACTTGCGGATCTCCTTGTAGTTGCCGAAGGAGGTGCCGCAGTGAACCAGCGGGAAGAAGTGGCCGAGCTCGAAGCCGTGCTGCTTGCCGGACACCTAGGCCTGGTGGAAGTTGCGCAGGAACACAGCCGCCAGGGCTTCCACGTTACCGATACCGGAACCGTGATAGTTCCAGGCGGTGCAGGAGGTCTGATCGGTTTCGTCCAGGTAATCCTTGCCCGGCACGAAGCCGAACTCGTTCATGAACCAGATAATGGAAGTCGGATAACCCGGGATGTTGCCGCACTGACCACAGGATTTGTGGTGCCACAGCTGCTTGGTGGGGACCTTCTTGTCCCAGCCGAACATGGTCTTGACCGAAATCGGCTCGTGGTCGTCCGTGATGCGGTGAATGATGATCTCACCTTCCTTCTCGAGCTCGTACATGTGCTCGCGCACGTCGTCCATACGGTCGCCGAGATCGACGGTGCGACGGTCCACATGCTTGCGGACCCAATCGGTAGCACGTACGGCTTCTTCAGCGGAAAGATCGGTCTGCTGGAAGAAGGAACCGTGACCGGCGATGCCTTGGCCTTCAGTGCTGTTAGGAGTCTGATCTGTCATGGCAATTCTCCTAGTTTGTATTCGAGAACTTATGGCTGATTAGTAAGCCAGAGCGTTAATCGTCGTCTTCCTCTTCCTGCTCCTCGAGCCAGTCTTCGTAGTCTTCACGCTTTTCATCGATGAAGTCTTCGATAACGTCAAAGAGGTTTTCATCCATCAGCTCGAGGGAATCCAGCACGCCCGTCATCTCC
>JARRNE010000684.1:0-4092 GCA_037385305.1 Chromatiaceae bacterium
CCAGCTCAGGATTGAAGACTGCGAGCCCCAGAAAACGGTCCAGGAATAGCAGGAGCATGGCGAGCCCGAGCACAGGGGTGCCCAAGACCTGAACGAAGCTGGTCCCGTAGATCGCCCAGACGAAGAGCGGCAGGCGGAACCAGGTGAGGCCGGGGGCGCGCAGCTTGTGCACAGTCACCATGAAGTTGAGCCCGGTAAGGATGGAGGAGAACCCGACCGTGAACACGGCAAGCACGGCGAACACCACAGCGCTGTTCGAATAGACGCTGCTGTATGGGGTATAGAAGGTCCAGCCGGTGTCGACGCCGCCCGACAGCAGGGCGGCCAGCACGAAGATGCCCCCGATCGAGTACAGATACCAGGAGAAGAGGTTGATGCGGGGAAAGGCCACGTCCCGCGCCCCGATCATGAGCGGCAGCAGGAAGTTGCCGAAGGTGGTGGGAATCGATGGCACCAGGAAGAAGAAGACCATGACGATGCCATGCACGGTAAAGGCACGGTTGTACGCGGAGGCGTCGAGCAGGCCGCTGGGGGACAAGAGGTCAAAACGGATCAGGGCCGCACTGATGGCGCCCACTGCGAACAGGACGGTGAGGGACACCAGGTAGAGCCAGGCAACCCGCTTGTGGTCCATGGTCAAGAGCCAGGAGCGCAGCCCGTACCCGGCGTGCAGGTAGTTGTCCGCGGAGTAGACGCGCTCGGCACTGCCGAGATCGGTTGCTGTGGCGTTGCTCACGGGCTTGGCCCTCTCCGGCCGGGCTTCAGATCTTGCAGATAGGCGATGAGGGCGAGGATCTGCGACTCGTCCATCTGCCCCTTGTAGCTCGGCATGATGGGCTGAAAGCCAGCCACCAAGTCCTGGTGCGGCTCCAGGATGGCGCGGCGCAGATAGTCCCGGTCGACCCGCAGCTCCCCGCCCCCTTTGACTCGCACCCGCGTGCCGTACAGCCCAGCCAGCGCAGGTGCCCGGGCGTGGGCACCCGGGGCATGACAGGCCGCGCAGCCGTAAGCCTCGTAGAGGGCGGCGCCCTGCTCCGCCAGACTGCGCTGCGGATGCTGGTGGGCCAGCCAGGCCGCGTAGTCGGCAGGGCGCATGGCGATCACGTGCCCCCGCATCCGGGAGTGGTCGAGACCGCAGTATTGGGTGCAGAACAGGTGATAGGTCCCCGGACGGCTCGCCTCGAACCAAAGCTGGGTATAGGTGCCGGGGATGACATCCCGCTTCACGCGGAAGGCGGGCACCGCGAAGCTGTGAACCACATCCTCCGAGGTCGTGGTCACGACCACCTTGCGCCCCACCGGGACATGTAGCTCGTTGATCTCCAGCACCCCGTTGGAGTGCTGGATCTTCCACCCACGCGGGCACCCCGTCGGTAGCGGATCCCCAGGAACAGCATGGCCCCGACGATGGCCAGGGTGACGGCGACGCTGAGCACGATCCAGCCGATAAGCACCGCATCCGCCTGAGCGGCAATGGTCGACGCCTGCTCGGGGAGGTAGAAGAACTGGTGGGCCATGCTGCTCATGGTGGGCGACCCCTCCCCGGCGCGCGCGTCAGCCACAGCAGCCCGACGCCCAGGACCAGCACGAACCCGACGCCCAGGTAGCGCAAGAGCATGAGAATCTGCAGCGTATAGCGCCCCGTTTGCGGATCGTAGCTATAGCAGTGGGTGATCAGGTACTCCAAGGGGCCGCCCACACTCCCCTCGCCCGCCTCCACCACTGCCGTGCGGAGGCTGTCGGCGGGGAACAGAAGCCCCGTCAGGTACTGGGAGACCTCGCCCTTTGGGGTCAGGACCGTGACCACCGCCGGGTGGGCGTACTGCCTGATGCGCGGGTCGTAGGCGTACCGGTACCCGAGACGGTCTGCGAGGGCGTGTACTCCCGCCTCGTCCGCGGTCCAGACGTCGAGTCCCGGGGCCAGTCCGCCAAAGGCGTCGAGCATCATCCGCCGGGTCTTCTTGGCCTCCGCGGCCCCGTCCCGCGGATCGATGCTCAGGGTCACCACCCGGTAATCCCTGCCTGGGGCGAGGTCGATCCCGGCGAGACTGGCCGCGAGGTCCCGAAGCTGGACACTGCAGATGTTGGGGCAGCTGTACCAGGCGAGCACCAGGAGAACCGGGACATCCCGAAACGCGTCGCCGAGCCTGCCTAAGCCGGAGCGAGGGCTCTGCACGGGTAGGTCGAGGGCGATCCGGGTGCCGAGGTGCGGATCGAGGCCCACGTGGCCTCGGATCTGATCCGGCGTGCCGTCGGCGGCCGCCGCGGACGTGATGAGGCCCAGCGTCATCAGGATTGCCGCAACCGCCCTCACGAGCCACCTCCCTTCGGCGCCCGGTCCCGGTGCTCCTTGGCCACCAACTCCATCGCCCGGTTGATCGGGATGTGTACGATACCGGCCTTCCGGTCCACCCAACCGTAGGTGGTCAGTCGCTGCTCGGCGCGCTTCTGCAGGGCAATGAGCCGGTTCTTCGGGTCCACCTCCAAGTGGTACGGGGCACGAGGTGCCGGGCTCAGCATGCTCGGCGTGGGTACCTCCGGCTCCACCCAGGGATTGTGGACCAGGAGCGTGGCCAGCAGGATCGTGAGGAGGACCATGAGCAGGGCCCCGACCCCGACCAGCGCCGGGAAGCGGGGGTCCACGTCCGTGCGCTCGACGCCGAAATGGACGATCCGCTCCTCCTCGCTCACACCGCCTCCCCGCGGGCGCGCAGCCCGCCCAGGTTCAGGTAGAGAAGCCCCCACAGCCCGCCCAGTGACAGGACTGCGAGTGCCGTCAGCCCGTAAACGTGGGGGCTCAAGGGGGCAAAGTCCGGCAGCAGCATCCAGGTGACCACCAGGAGCTCCCCGATGAGGATACTGAACAAACAGCAGATACAGCAGGAACAGGGCACCGGCGCAGAGCCAGGGCACGAGGCCATGGCCCCCGGCGCGAGGGCCCAGGGCAAGCACCGTGGGGGCCGCAAGGGCAATAGCGACGGCAAAGAGCATGGGAAACACCTGTGTGCTCCAGCGCGGGGTCAGGCCGAGCACCCAATCCACAACGAAGAGAATCAGGCCGACCAGGGCGAGCAGCAGGGCCAGGGCGGCGCCACCCCGCCCCATGGGCCCACGGATTGCCCACCAGGCAAGCGCCAGCCAAAGCAGAAAGATCACGCCGGTGCGCGCC
This sequence comes from Chromatiaceae bacterium, assembly GCA_037385305.1. Lineage (GTDB taxonomy): Bacteria > Pseudomonadota > Gammaproteobacteria > Chromatiales > Chromatiaceae > JARRNE01. Next base: position 3,170 of record JARRNE010000684.1, read on the forward strand.
AGCAATGCGGGCAGACCAACCCAGGGTGCGGGCCCCAACCCAAGGCTTGCCCCATGGGCGCTGGGTGCCACCGAGGGCAGGAGAACCACGAGCCCGAACCCCAAGGGAACGAAGGCCAAAAGGGAGAGCGGCAGGGTGGCGGCCAGGGCCGCCAGGGGCGCCGCGGGAACCCAAGTGCCGCCGCTGACCCGCCGGATCAGGAGGAGCAGCAGCCCACCCAGGGCCGGCCCGAGCCAGAAGAGGACCGCCACGAGCCATGCCTGGCGCCAGGCCGTCTCACCCCCCGCGTGCCACGCCAGAAAGACGAATGCCCCACCAGCGATGAGCCCCAGGGCCAGCAGCAGCAACCTCATTGGCCCGACTCCGGAAGGTGGACACCCGCTGGCAGGTCCGACAGGTGCGCATGCTGGGAGCGCTGCAGCGCCCGTATGTAGGCCACGATCGCCCACCGGTCCCGAGGCGCCACCCGATCCGCATAGGAGTACATCTTGTCCTTGCCGTTGGTGATCACCTGGTAGAAATGACGATCGGACGCACCCAACAGCCGATCGTTGAAGTAAGACGGCGGGCTGGGGAAGCCGTACTGGGGCAGGATCCCGTCACCGTCGCCGACCGGACTATGACAGGGGGCGCAGTAGATGTCGAAACGCTCCTGGCCTCGCTTCAACAGGGCCATGTTGATGGGCATGGGGATCGACTCGGGTATCTGCTCGGCGGGGACGGAGCCCCTGGCCTGCACCCCCGGAACGAGAAGCCGCGCCGAGGTCCCGTGGGGCGCACGAGGATCCGCGGCGTAGGGCGTGAACTTGGGCTGCGTGTACATGCTCTGGTCGCAGCCTATGGCAAGCGCAGCGAAACACAGAGCAAGCCATGCAGATAACGCCCGTGCGAGCTGTGCCGTTCCCGCAACGCAACACAGGCGA
>JARRNE010000685.1:0-3116 GCA_037385305.1 Chromatiaceae bacterium
TGAGGATACGTTCCGTGGCTGCTATCCAGAGTTCCGGCCTCCAGCCCCCGGTTCGCCTTCAACCGAGGCTAGACCCCCCGGTTTTTAGTGCTCTCCGGGCTGTGCCATGCGTTACACCCGAAGTGACGCGGCCTCTGCGGGACTTTCACGGTAATGACGATACCAACAACGGCACATCGTCTCAGACTCCTCTTCTCCCCTCCCAATCGGCTGGTTTCCTGGCTGAGATGGTTCTTTCTGCTTCTCAGCGGACTCCAGGGCACCATGACCGCGTTGGGACTCGTCGCCGTCCGCGGCCTGAGCCCGCCGCTGCGCGTCGCTGGCGTCGTTAGCCTCATCGGCATCATCGCCGTCCGAATCCGCGAGTATCGCCGCCCCCTCCCCGGCATCACCCTGGAGCTTGCGGAAGCACCAGGCTTCGCCGTACTGGCCCTGCTCCTCGAACCCGCCCGGATGATTGCGATTGGAAGCGTCGGCGTCATGTTCCGGTGCGTCCAGTGCCATCGGCAGCAGGCCATCGCGCGGGTGATTATGGCCGTCGGCGCGTTCGCTGCCTGTGCACGTTGGACCCTGTTTCCCTCCGACGAACGACTGAGCGCGGTCGTGGTGGTCCAGATGGCCGCGATTGTGTCCGTCGGGCTCCTGATGCGCTGGCTCTCGACTATCCTCCAGCGCTTCGACCGACTCGCGGATCGCGAGCGCATCATGAGTGAAATCAGCGCACGCTTCGTGACCGCCCGCGATCGCGACGCCATCTACGTTGCCACCATGGACGCGGTCGATTGGCTTCTCGGCGAACGACCGGCGCTGTGGCGTGGGTTGTGGATGGGCATGCGCACGTCCCTGTCGCTGGTCGCCTCCTCCGGGCAGGCCCTGTCAGGGCCCATTGGCAGCACCCTGGCCCTGCCCGCCATGTCCCCGGGCCTTCGGGATGGTCTCCTGAACGGCGAGCTTGTCCACGTCGAGAGCGTGCAGGATGCTCTGCCACTGGAACGGCTCGGCGATGACGGCGTCGCCACGTTCTGCTTCATCCCCATCTTCATCCGCCAGGATCTGCGGGGGGCGTTGAGCATCGCCGGTGCGAAGCCCCTCCCTGATGAGTTCACCGACGTCCTGCGCTCGCTTGGGGATCAGACCGGCCTCGCCCTCGAACGCGCTGAGCTCACCGAGGATCTTCATGCGCGGCGGACCGAAGCCCGATTCCGGTCTCTCGTCCAGAACTCGTCCGACGTGATCATCATCATCGATGCCGAAGGCCGCATCCGGTACCAGACGCCGTCGGTCGAGACCATCCTCGGCTATCCGGCGGACTCGCTCGCCGGCACTGCGCTCAGCGAGCTCTTCCATCCAGAAGATCTGCACAGGGCGACCGAGTTCATCTCCCGGACCGTCCGCCAGGAGGGAGCAAGCGCCCCCGGAGAGTGGCGATGGAGGCATCATGGCGGCGAATGGCGACACATGGAGACGGTCGGGAGCAACCTGCTCGACGATCCCAACATCCACGGCCTTGTGTTCAACGTCCGGGACATCACCGAGCGCAAGACGCTGGAACAGCAGTTGACCCACCTCGCATTCCACGACCCGCTCACCGGGTTGTCGAACCGCGCGCTGTGGCCAGCACGGACCGCACCGGCGAACAGGTCTTTGTGCTGCTCGTCGATTTGGACGACTTCAAGATCATCAACGACACCCTCGGGCACAATGCCGGAGATGGCCTGCTAGTCGCTATCGCCATCCGGCTCAAGAGCTGCATCCGAGCCGTGGACGCCGCGGCACGCCTGGGCGGCGACGAGTTTGCCGTGGTGCTCGAGAGCTCAGGTTCGCGGGAGATCGCGGTGGCCATCGCGGAGCGGATCTCCGACGCCCTTCGTATGCCCTTTGCGCACCTAGGGCGTGAAGTCTTTGTCCGGGCCAGCATTGGTATCGCGTCGAGCCGCCTGGCCCGCAACAACCCCGACGACCTGCTCCGAAACGCCGATCTGGCCATGTATCTGGCCAAGGCCCGCGGCAAGAGTCGCTATGTCGAGTTCCACCCCAACATGCTCAACCTGGTGACGAAGCGGCGGGAGCTCAACGTGGATCTCGAACGGGCCATCGAGCACGACGAGCTGATTCTCCACTACCAGCCGATCTTCTCATTGGAGACCGGAGACGTGGCCGGGGTCGAAGCTCTGGTGCGGTGGCGTCATCCGGAACGCGGAATGGTCCCGCCCACCGAGTTCATCCCGCTTGCCGAGGAGACCGGACTCATCGTCCCTATCGGACAGTGGGTGCTCGAGGAGGCGTGCCGGCAGGCGAAGGCGTGGCAGGCGCATGTGGCTGGGGAGCATCACTTCACCGTCAGCGTCAACCTCTCCGCCCGACAGCTTCAGGAATCCGGCCTGGCGCGCCATGTCTCCGAGACCCTCGAGGCTTCCGGTGTCCCGCCGAACACGATCGTCCTGGAGCTCACCGAGAGCGCGGCGATGGTGGACATCGAGGCCACGCTAACCCGGCTGCACGGGCTGAAGGCCCTGGGCGTCAAGCTGGCGATAGACGACTTCGGTACGGGTTACTCGTCGTTGAGTTACCTGCTGCGCCTGCCCTTCGACATCCTGAAGATCGACCGTTCCTTTGTGCTCGGCGCCCTGGCCCGCGGCGATGCCGAGACCCTGGTGAGGACGATTATCTCGCTCGCACAGTCGCTCCGGCTGAACACGGTGGCCGAGGGGATCGAGCTAACCGAGCAGCTTGAGCTGGTGCGGATGCTGGGCTGTGAGCTGGGGCAGGGCTATCTCTTCTCGAAGCCGGTCGCTGCGGACGAGATCGGGCGACACCTGCAGGTGCCCAGGATCTGGCTCCTCGCGTCCGAAGCGGAGTGACACGCCTGAGCGCGCCGTCGTGGGGGGAGGATTGCCACAAAGCGCGCATAGTAGCGAGAGCACTAAAAACCGGGGGGTCTGGTTTCAGTTAGAGCCAAACACGGAGCTGATAGGCGCCGGGCATGATCCCTATCCTGATGGCAGGACTCTTCCCCCGAACGTACGCCGATGTTGTGCCTTGGACTACCAGACCCCCCGGTTTTTAGCGCTCTCCAGCCTCGGGCCTTCTCTGCGCAATCTCTGCAGCTCTGCGTC
>JARRNE010000686.1:0-1605 GCA_037385305.1 Chromatiaceae bacterium
AATAGATTCCCACGATCATTTAGGTCCTGATACGAATGGAATCATTCCGGAGTTTGATCTTTGTGATTTAATTTTTCACAATCTAAATCCGGATTTAATAAATGCCGGTATGCCTGGCATTGGGTCGTGGGTCTGTTGGAGACAAGCCAGCACGGCGAAGTAGTCCCCGGCGGACAGTCCGTCCCAGAGGGCTTGAAGGAGGTCCGGAGGTGAGGCGTCCTCACCCCCTGCGGCGCCGGTCCAGGCGCTCAGCTCCCCTTCCCGGGACGCTGGCTCGCCTTCTCCCAGTCCCCTCTCCCGCTGCCAACGCTCCAGCAGCTCCCCGGTGTTACGCTTGCTCGCCGGCACGTTCGGCTCATCGAGTGGATTAACGCTGAGGACGGCGCCGGCGGTGGCGGTGGCCACCTCCCAGCGCACAAGCTCGGGGCCCTGGTCGTAACGGTCGTCCAGCCCAATGCGCACCACCGGATGCCCGAAGCTGATGTTGGGCACGAAGCGCCCGGCCATGATGTCGAGCTGCAGCCGGTCGGCGCCGGCCGACTCGACGAAAGGAAGAATCGTTCATCAGATCACCGCCCGTATTGCATCCACGATGGCCGTGCGGTCGATGCTCTCCAGCAAGAGCAGCTCGTGCGGCTCCACGGCGGATAGGGACGAGGTCGGGTGACCCGACCCCGCCCGACCCGTGGCATTCAGAATGAGCCTGCGCATGCGGGTCGCGATGCGGGCAAGCTCCTGTCTCTTCGATTGGCGTCCGACGTCGTTCACGGCATCCTCCTTGGGGGGGCTGCGGGTCACCGGGAGCGCTGCCCAGCTACAAGCTCGGCAGACAGCACCACTTGCTGTTGAAGCTGTCATGTTGCAGGTCGCGTGCCAGGCCGTGTGGCGACGGCACTTGGAGCCGCGCCTGTGGTAGAGCCCGCGGGCCTTGGTGACAACGCGGGCCACGGGCAACTCTGCATCTGCGTAGGATGCGGTGAGGCACGAACCGCATCGCTTCGGCGCGTCGGGTTTGATGCGGTTCGCTTCGCTCACCACATCCTACGTCAGCGCCCTTGGCCGAGTTAACGATCAACGCCGAACCCGCATCAGCGGTGAGACGCAGATCGCTGATTGGCCCAGCGGGAAATGACCCGCGACGGGGGCACATGAGCCAGCCGCCGTCTACCGCCCCGGCGACAACCTCCTGCGCCTACTGCCGCTCGGGCGGCCAGGCGGCTGCGCCCCTGTTCTTTGGAGAGATTAGGCACTAATCGTGCTCCGTAATGGTTGAGACTGAACGGGGTTAAACCGTGGCCGATCGGAAGGGAGCAGCTAAGCGACGCTGCGCTTCTCCCGCGGGTCGCTGGGCTGGTCTTGGCTGGAGACACCGAAAGTCCGCGTCTCAACAACGGCAGCCGGAGATCCGTTAGGGGGTGTTGCCCCCGTCTGAGGTGGTACCTCCCAAATCCGGCCCGCGATCCAACAACGCGGGCCGATGAGCGCGGCTCCGGGGACAACAGCCCAATGGTTCCTGCGGCTGCGAGGAGGCGCCGGTGGGCGATGCGTCCCCGAGGGAAGCCACGCTCGGCCGTATCTGGCGCTCTAAGGAAGATCAGGCGGGCC
>JARRNE010000686.1:1653-2822 GCA_037385305.1 Chromatiaceae bacterium
GCCCATCGCCCTCCTGCTGTTCGCCATCGCCGCGGCCGGGTGGGTTTCCTTCGACTATGTGCAGCTCGCCACCTATAGCGCAACTACCGAGAGGGCCGTCACCCCCCGTGGCAACCTGATGCAGTGCGAAGAGACCGCGATCCGGATCTTCAAGGACATCAGCCCCTCGGTAGCCTTCGTGTCCACCCTCGAGCAATTGCCGGAGCTGTCCTCCGAGTCGGCCGTCGAGCGCATCGGGACCGGCTCGGGCTTCGTCTGGGACGCCGCTGGACATATCGTGACCAACTACCACGTGGTGCACGGCGCCCAGCAGATCGCCGTGCGCTTCGGCTCCGGGTCCCTGCACCGGGCCGTTGTGGTCGGTACGGCCCCTTACTACGACCTTGCGGTGCTCCGCATTCAGGGCGGTCATCAGCTCTACAAGCCGTTGCCTCTCGGCTCCTCCGCCAACCTCCAGGTGGGGCAATACGTCTACGCCATCGGCAACCCCTTCGGTCTGTCGAGAACGCTCACCCACGGACTGGTGAGCGCCCTGAAGCGGCGCCTCCCCACCCGTGGCGGACGAGAGGTTCGGGGCGTCATCCAGACCGACGCCCCCATCAACCCCGGCAATTCCGGGGGGCCTCTGTTGGACTCCTCAGGCCGCCTCATCGGGGTCAATACCGCAATTCTCTCCCGCAGCGGCGCATCTGACGGAGTGGGCTTTGCCGTCCCCGTCGACCTCGTCAACCGGGTCGTCACGACCCTCATCAAGGAGGGCCGGATGCCGACACCCGGCATCGGCATCGCCGCCCTGAGCGAAAAGATGGCCGCCCACCTGGACGTGACCGGCGTGATTGTGGCGGCGGTCGAGCCCGGCTCCCCCGCCGCAAAGGCGGGCCTGCAGGGGATCGACACGACGACGGGTCAGCTCGGAGACGTCATCACGCAGGTGGACGGCAAGCCGGTGGATACGGTCGCCGATCTGGCGGCCGACCTGGACGAGATCGGCGTTGGCCACCCCGCCAAGCTCACCGTGGAGCGCAACGGCTCGACGCGCAAGGTCGATGTGACCGTAGAGGACATCTCCAAGCACTGATCGCGAACCGCCGTAGCCGGCATGACGGGACTCCACTCCGGGTGCCCCAACGCCGGCGGCTCCGGCACCCCGAGGCCCCGGCTCGCAGGTG
>JARRNE010000687.1:0-2091 GCA_037385305.1 Chromatiaceae bacterium
CAGGGAGGACGGGACGGCGCATGCACACACAGGAGAGCTAAGCCGGAACCCTCGAAAGCTCCGTGAGGCCAATTTCCGCTTATCGGGGGGGTGGTGTCGTGAATTGCCTGAGGGAGATTATGAGAGATGAACTTGCCAGAGAATCTCCCGCCATCCGCCACACGCGCAGCGGCTAGCCGCGGCCCGTTGCCGGACCTGCACCCACCGCGGGAAGCCGGCACCCTGCTGCCCAGTCCTTATTTTTCACCGGTGCTCGCCGACACCATTGACCGGGTGATGCACGCCAGCGCAGCGCGTGTTACCGGCGGCGTGTCGCCGATGGCAGTGCTCGGCGCCTACATGGACTGGGCGGCCCACCTCGCGGGATCGCCCGGCAAGTGGCTGCAGCTCAGCGAGAAGGCGGTGCGCAAGAGCGTGCGTCTGGCCAATTACGCCAGCCGGTGCGCGTTGCACGCCGATGCCGTGCAGCCCTGCATCGAATCGCTGCCCCAGGACAGGCGTTTCAGCGGCGAAGCCTGGCAGCGCTGGCCCTATAACCTCATCTACCAGGCATTTCTGCTCAACCAGCAATGGTGGCACAACGCCACGACCGGTGTTCGCGGCGTGACCCGCCAGCATGAAAACGTCGTGGAGTTCGCCACACGGCAGCTCCTCGACGTGTTTTCGCCGTCGAATTACCTCGCGACCAATCCCAAGGTGCTCGAGCGGACGCTGCATGAAGGCGGCATGAACCTGGTGCGCGGCGCACAACACTTTGCCGAGGACTGGGATCGCATCATGACCGGTCGCAAGCCCGCCGGTGCAGAGCGTTTCGTGGTCGGCGCCAACATCGCGGCAACGCCGGGCAAGGTGGTCTACCGCAACCGGCTTATCGAGGTGATTCAGTATGCGCCGACGACGCCTGAAGTGCGCCCCGAGCCGGTCCTGATCGTCCCGGCCTGGATCATGAAGTACTATATCCTCGATCTTTCCCGGCAGAATTCGCTGGTGCGGTACCTGACAGGCCAGGGCTATACGGTGTTCATGGTGTCCTGGAAGAATCCCGAACGCGAGGATCGCGATGTCGGCATGGACGACTATCGCACGCTCGGCGTCATGGCCGCGCTCGACGCCGTCTCCGCCATCGTGCCGGGACAAAGAATCCATGCCACCGGCTACTGCCTCGGCGGCACGCTGCTGGCCATCGTCGCCGCGGCCATGGCCCGCGACGGGGACGACAGGCTGAAGTCGCTGACCTTTCTTGCCGCACAGGTGGGAGCTGATGCTGTTCATCAACGAAAGCGAGGTGACCTTCCTCGAGGACATGATGTGGGAGCAGGGCTTCCTCGATACGCGCCAGATGGCCGGCGCCTTCCAGCTGCTGCGCTCAAACGATCTGATTTGGTCGCGCATGGTGCATGACTACCTCATGGGCGAGCCGACCCGGGTAAACGATCTGATGGCCTGGAACGCGGACGCTACGCGCATGCCGTACCGGATGCATTCCGAATATCTGCGCAGCCTGTTCCTCAACAACGATCTGATCGAGGGGCGCTACAAGGTGGGTGAGAAGCCGGTGGCGCTGACCGATATCAAGGTGCCGCTGTTTGTCGTGAGCACGCTGACAGATCACGTGGCGCCGTGGCGTTCGGTCTACAAGCTCAACCTGGTGACCGATACGGCGGTCACCTTCGTGCTGACCAGCGGCGGCCACAACGCCGGGATCGTGTCCGAGCCGGGTCATCCGCACCGGCGTTACCAGATCATGACCAAGCCGCACGAAGGCCGCTACATCGATCCGGAAACGTGGCAGACCCGGGCGCCCGCGAAGGACGGGTCCTGGTGGCCGGCGTGGACGGACTGGCTGGGCAGGCAGTCGGGCGAGCCGGTCGTACCGCCGGCGATGGGCGGGCCGGCCGCGGGGTACAAGGCGCTCGAGGACGCACCGGGTACCTACGTCTACCAGGATTGAGCCGAGCCAGGCGAGCGGCCGCGTCGAAGCGGTCTATGCAACAGCCGGCGCTGACACAGCCGAAACCGCCCATGGCGGGATTTGAGCAAGTCGTAGCGCGCGGCGACCTATCGTTGCCGCACTCGGATGGACACCCCCCC
>JARRNE010000687.1:2147-3692 GCA_037385305.1 Chromatiaceae bacterium
AGGCAAGGTGGCAATTGTAACAGGCGCCCGGCGCGGAATCGGCAAGGCTACGGCAGAGCTGCTGGCGCGCGAGGGTGCCCGGGTCATCATCACGGATCGCAAGGAGGAGGGCGCGCAAGAGGTCGTCGACGGAATCAAAAAGGTCGGCGGCGACGCGGTGTTCGTGCTTCAGGACGTGGCCAAGGAAGAAGACTGGCAGCGTGTCATGGGCGAGACCAGCAAGCGCTACGGCCGGCTCGATATTCTGGTCAACAACGCGGGCGTGGGAGCCGGAAAAAACGTTGAAGAACTCACGCTGGAGGACTGGCGCTGGGTCATGAGCGTAAACCTCGACGGCGTCTTTCTCGGGACCAAATATGCAATCGAGGCGATGAAGCCCGGCGGGGGCGGTTCCATTGTCAACATCGCGTCCATCGAGGGGATAGTCGGGGACCGTCGGTTGGCGGCCTATGACGCCAGCAAGGGCGGCGTGCGGCTGCTGACCAAGTCAGCCGCATTGCACTGCGCACGCGCCGGCTACAAGATAAGGGTCAACAGCGTCTGTCCGGGCTTTCTGGACACGAAGATGGTTACCGGCTTCCTGGGCGCACAGAAGGACCCCGAGACCGCCCGGCGCGAGCTTGAGCAGCTGCATCCGGTGGGGCACCTTGGCGAACCCATCGATGCAGCCTACGCTGTGCTTTATCTGGCCTCTGACGAGGCCACGTTTGCGACAGGAACGGAGCTGGTTGTCGACGGCGGCTACACCGCACGCTAGTCGCACGCGGCCTTCGAGTGAGGGGTTTTCGGCCCAAACCGTAAAAAAACCCGCGGTAGGTGTAGCGGCTTACAAACGGCCCACGAGTGGGGCTCACGTTCGCTAGCCCGATGTTCTCCCCGTAACCCCCTGGACGTAGAGAAGGTAGGTGGGCGATGACAGAGGCGACTAGCTTACTTGGGTGTTGCGGCCGTCAATCCTGGGTCGGTGTAACTACGACACCTTAAGCCCTAATGACTGAGCGGTCGGGCGAGAGGTCGGCGCTGGGCGCGAGGGACTTCGCGCAGCCTATCCACTGGTCCGGCTGCCGGCGCGAAGCGCTGGATGAAACCATCGCTGCGAGGGAAGACCTGCTGACGATGACCGCCGCAGATGCTCTCTTGGCCCACGCCCTCAGCCACAAAGCGCGCATGCCCTTCTTGCGCCGAGCGCCGCTCGGAGCCGAACTGCCCGAGCACCCAGTCGGCCTCCAGCCACGCCGGGACCACGCCCAGGCCAACCATCGCGCGGTAGCTGCTCCACGGCCATTGCGAGGCTTCGGGAACCATCTCGGCACGCACCGGGTTGAGGACCACGTAGCGGGCCAGCTCCAACAGGTAGGCCTCGCGCTCGACCAGGATCGCCTTGAAACGGCCCTCATACAGGTGTCGGACCAGCCCATGGCGGCGGTTGAACTGCTGCGTGTAGACGCCGTTGAGCTCGCGCATGCCCCTGGATAGATTCGCCTCCGGCGTTTGCAGCACGAAATGGTAGTGGTTGGTCATCTCACAGTAGGCGTGGCAGCGCCA
>JARRNE010000688.1:0-2645 GCA_037385305.1 Chromatiaceae bacterium
CAAAACGCGGATCCACCGGCGAGTCCAGGGTAGTTCCAGTAGAAGTGATTGCGATCTTCATCTTTGCTCTCCTCGTTTGTTTCGCTTCGCGACACGCGGAAGATTCGTGTGGTTCCGGCAAGCGTGCGTGACCAGTTGACATTGGGGTGACTAGGATGCCGACGGTGCCAAGCAATCACCGGAGGCGACATGAACGCACGCATCGACCCCACATTGACACTGGAAGAAGTTGCCAAGCATGTCGAGCAGTGGCGAGGCCACAAAAAGAAAGGAGAGCGGATACCGCAGCAGCTATGGAACGAAGCGCTCGGCTTGGTGGGGGACTATGGGATCTCGCAGGTCAGTCGCACCCTGCGCCTGAGCTATACAGAGCTCAACAAGCGCCTGAAGATCATCGAGGCCGAACAACGCCGGCAGGCCCCGAGCGCGGAGACGGCGTTTGTGGAGATCGACCGCGCGCTCGTCGACCAGGCCCCGGAGCCGGGTGCCGGGGCGGTGTGGATGGAGCTGGAACGCCCAGACGGCTTGCGCTTGCGTATCCGGCCAACCCACGGCGTTGACATGCTGGCGCTGGTCGATCGTTTTATGGGGGTCTGATGATGTTGCAGCTGACCCCGCAAAGCCGCGTGTTTCTCGCCCGTGATCCGGCGGATTTCCGCCGCGGGATCGATGGACTGGCCGCCCTGTGCCGGCAGCGGCTCGGCGAGGACCCCATGGCCGGCGCGATCTTTGTCTTTCGCAATCGCCGGGGGACCGCGCTAAAGCTCCTTTGCTACGATGGCCAGGGGTTCTGGCTGTGCCAGAAACGGCTCTCCCAGGGGCGCTTGACCTGGTGGCCGTCACCTGGTGGCCGTCAACGGCGCAAGTCAGCCATCGGCTCTCGGCGCGCGAGCTGCAGATTCTCCTATGGAACGGCAACCCCGAGGACGCCGGGATGGCCGAGGACTGGCGGCGGGTGGCCTAGCGGCGGCGGTTGCTGCGCCGATGGCCGGGAATCGCGGTAGTTCCAAGGCAGCCAGGCCCCGGGGTCGGCGAACACCGCCGAGCGGTTCTGCATCAGGGCGCGCAGGTAGTCCAGCGGATTGATCCCGTTCAGCCGGCAGGTCTCGATCAGGCTGGTGAGGACATCGCCGACATAGGCGCCGTGCTCGTTCTTGTAGAACAGGCTGTTATTGCGGTAGCGCAGGATGATCTTCAGTGCCCGTTCGGCGGTGTTATTGTCCAGCGGCGCCCCGGGGATGTGCAGAAACCGGGTCAGGGCCCAGGCGGCTGTTGGGCTCCACCAACCGGTCTTGGAGCTGTTGCTCCATCCAGGCCTTGAGCTCTTCCATCACCTCGCGGCTGTGCTCCTGGTGGTAGGCGAGGCGTTGCGCCGGTGTGAGCTGCTGGTCTTTACAATGGGCCTCGTGCTGGTAGATGGTGGCGATGGCATCGATGACCCGCGCGCATTCGCTGGGGAAGAATTCCTCGATATCGACAAACTGCCGGCGCCCATGGACCAGGCAGCTCAAGTCCAGGACGCGCTCTTTGTGCGCCTTGGGGGTATTGGCTGCCAGGGCGTCCGACATCCATTGGATGGGCGGCAGACTCGGGTCGCGCAGGGCCAGGATATCGTCGAGATTCTCACCGGCGTGCTGGCGGCCGGTGAAGTACAGACAGATCGATTGCTCGCCCTCGAAGCGCAGGACCGTGGTGTACATCCCTTTGCGCGCAGGCGGCGGGTCGGCCTGGTTTTCCGCGATCAGCGACAGGATCCGCGTGCCGGTGTCGTCCTGGTAAACCAGTGGCTGTTGGGCGCCGAAACGCTTGAGGTATTCGAAGGGCGGATAGGCGCTATCGGCGACCTCCTCGACCAACTCCCATTGGGTGGCATCGGGCAACGGCATCCCCACCAGGTGCTGGAAGGACTCGATGCGTTTGAAGGGCAAACCCAGATGATAATGAGCTACGGCCAGATTCACCTTCAGGCTCAGGTTGTAGGTTTCCTCACCGGCCGCCGGTGGCATATGGGCCACGAACAAGGCGCCGCACGCCCCGCAGCGCAGCTGCTCCAATTCATAGTGGGTGACCAACGCCAGTGGTTGGCCGGTGAAACGCAGGCGTACCAGGGGGCGTGAGCGGTGGAGCCGCCCGCGCGCGCATTGCGGGCAGCGATCGCCCGCCTGGTACTGATCATGGGAGCAGAAGACCCGCTCGGCACCCGGATAATCCGCCGCCCCGAGGCGACCATGACCTGGTCGCGGTGTCGACTCTTGCCCATCGTTGCCAACACCCGTTTGCTCGTCCGATTGGGTTTGTGCATCGGTCTGCGGTTGCCTCCCGTCCCTCGCATCTCCTGCCTCTGCGGCCGGGAGCTCGGCATCGCTTGGCCGGTCCGATTCGCCCTGGCAATCCCTGCCCGAGCTCGCTGATCCGTCCGGCGGCTGTGGGGGTTTTCGCTTCGGCTTCTCGGTGCGCTTGCCGAACAGGATCTTCTTGAGCTTCGCCAGGCTGATGCGCGTCTCAAGCAAGGTCCGCTCAAGCCACAGCAGGGTCCGCAGCAAGGGGACGATCCGCTTCTGCGCGGCGGCATCGAGCTTGCCCTGTTGTGCCTGCGCGATCAGCCGCTCGACTTCCGCTGCCTCGATCTCAATCGGCTCCGGGGC
>JARRNE010000689.1:0-2513 GCA_037385305.1 Chromatiaceae bacterium
GCCGGAGGCGGTCGTCACCAGGCATCCCCAACTCGACCACATTGGCAGCGTCGCGGGCCTCTTCTTCCGACTCGCGACCCGTCCAGTCCGGGGCGCTGCACCGCGTCTGTTCATCCCGGTGACCTTGCTCCCGATCCAGCAGCGCCGCCTTGCGGATTACCCCAACCTCCCCGCCGCCCCCGTGTGGCAACGGGAAGCCGTGCGCCTTTTCGCGAACGACGCCGTCGTCCTGCGCTGGGCAACGGTCACCCGCAGGTGAATAGATGACAACAAGCACTTCCATCGCTCGCCGTCAGGTCTTTCGCGGCAAGGTGCTCGACGTGGCCCTGGAGACGGTGGAGCTGCCGAATGGGCGGACGGCGGAGCTCGAGATCATTCGCCACCCGGGCGGCGCAGCCGCCGTGGCCTTGGATACGGAAGGGCGCGTGTGCCTGCTGCATCAGTTTCGACATGCGGCGGATGGTTGGCTGTGGGAGCTGCCGGCGGGAAAGATCGATCCCGGCGAGGAGCCATCCGCGACCGCCCGCCGGGAGCTGGCGGAAGAGGCCGGAGTGGAAGCGGCGGACTGGATGGATCTCGGGCGGCTTAACAGCTCCCCCGGGGTCTTCACCGAGGTCATCTACCTCTATTTGGCGCGAGAGCTGCGTCCTGCCCGGCAGGAGCATGACGTGCACGAGGTGATCGAGATTCACTGGGTCCCCTTTCAGCAGGCACTCGACTGGTGCATGGACGGGGCTATCACGGATGCCAAGACTCTCATCGGGCTGTTTCGCGCGGCGCGCCTGCTCAACGACCCGGCGGGGTCCGCGGCGGGTCGGCCGGCAGCCACCTAGCCGCCCGGCGGCGACCGTGCCTGTGCCGTCAAGGTGATTGGCGGAAAACCACAAAATCACATGGCAGATTGCGCAGGATTTTCGTTCGCCTTCGAGGAGCGACGGCGGGAGCACAGGCGGGCTATGTGACTGCCGGCGTGACGCGGAAGGGGGCGAGAGGACCAGCAAGGTGGTATGGGATGCGACAGAAATCGCCTCGGTCGCCGGAGAGCCCGCCCAATCCAAGGAGCAACGGCAATGCGTGTCCATTATCTCCAGCATGTTCCCTTCGAAGGTCCTGCCGGTATTGCGGACTGGGCGGCTCAGAGGGCCCACACGATGGCCGGGACTCGGCTCTACGCGGCGGAGGAGCCGCCCCAGCAGGCAGAATTCGATTGGCTGGTGGTCATGGGCGGTCCCATGGGCGTTTACGACGAGGGCGAGCATCCCTGGCTGGTCGCCGAGAAGGCGTTTCTGCGGGATACCATCGCCGCGCAGAAGCCAGTGGTCGGTGTCTGCCTCGGTGCCCAGCTTGTCGCAGAGGTGTTGGGGGGGCGGGTGTTTCGCAATCTCTACAAGGAGATCGGCTGGCTTCCGATCGAGCTCACGGAGGAGGGCAGGCGCTCCCCGCTCTTCGACGGACTGCCGCAGCGGCTGGACGTCTTCCACTGGCACGGCGATACCTTCGACCTGCCCCCGGGGCTCGGATTGCAGTTCCATATCGAGTCCACCCCCGACAGCGTCCAGCAGATCGTCAAGGCAGGGGCGGATGAGCTGGTCCCGGCCAGGTACATCCAGAGTGCCGAGCGCATCCTTGCCGCCACAGCAGAAGGTTACGCCCACATCAACCAGGCGCTGTTCAGCATCCTCGATCGTCTTCCCGTCCATGACTAGGCCTGGGGAGCGGGTCCGATGCCCCTGGTGCGGCGATGATCCCCTGTATCGGGCTTACCACGACGACGAATGGGGTGTCCCCTCCCGGGACGAGAGGCACCTCTTCGAGATGCTCATCCTCGAAGGCGCCCAGGCAGGGCTCGCCTGGATCACCATTCTGCGTAAGCGTGAGGGTTACCGGCGGGCCTTCGACGGATTCGATCCGGAGCGCATCGCCCGCTACGGCGACTTGGATCGGACACGGCTGCTCGCGGACCCGGGCATCGTCCGCAACCGACTGAAGATCGAGGCAGCTATCGACAACGCCCGCGCCCTGCTTGCCCTGCGCGAGCGGCGTCAGAGTCTTGCCGAGCTCCTTTGGGGCTTCGTGGACGGCCGGCCGCGCCAAAATCATTGGCAGGACCTGTCGCAAGTGCCGTCGCGAACCGGCGAGTCGGATGCGATGAGCCGCGAGCTCAAACGCCTGGGGTTCAGGTTCGTCGGCAGCACCACCTGCTACGCCTTGATGCAGTCCGTGGGAATTGTGAACGACCACCTGGTCTCCTGCTTCAGACACTCTCAAGTCCTGTCAGCCGCATCCTGAAAGCCTCGGATAAGCGGTAGACCACCGCCGCCGGAGACCCAGAAAGGGCCCGCACATTGACACTGGGTAGCAGGCCGATATCGCGCCCTACATACCCGCTCGCCCCCAGGTGCGGAATTGTCCATGAGCTGCGGCACGAACTTCACACCGGTCATCGAACGCGCGCTCTTCGGCCGCGCCGACGCGGTCTCTCGTCGGGCGTCCCGGCGGAAGGTTGTTCCCAT
>JARRNE010000690.1:0-4908 GCA_037385305.1 Chromatiaceae bacterium
CCACGGAGTACATGCAGAAGGCCGTCGACGAGGGGCGTCCCGAGAACGATGTTTATCGCGCCGGCATGATCCAGCACGACGAGGAGATCGGCCAACTGCTGAAGAAGCTCGACGACCTGGGGGTTGCCGACAACACCATCGTCGTCTATTCAACCGATAACGGCTACGAAATGATGTTATGGCCGGACGGCGGCTACGCGCCCTTCCGGGGCGAGAAGGGCACGACCTGGGAGGGCGGCGTGCGGGTGCCGATGATGGTCCGCTGGCCCGGCAAGATTCCTTCGGGCAGCGTCTCGAACGGCATCCAGAGCCATGAAGACCTGTTCGTCACGCTGGCCTCGGCCGCGGGCGAGCCGGACATCAAGGACAAGCTGCTCCAGGGCGCGGAGATGGGCGGCATGAACTACAAGGTGCACCTGGACGGCTACGACAATCTCGATCTGTGGACCGGCAAGACGGACAAATCCGCCCGTCGGGAGTACTTCTATTACGACGAGGCGAGTCTCACCGGCGTGCGCGTGGGAGATTGGAAGATGCTGTTCGGGGTCAAGGAGAACGGGCTGTGGTGGGACCCAATCGTCTATCCGTCGGCGCCCTATCTCTTCAACCTGCGCATGGACCCCATGGAGCGCTTCGACCCCCATTCCCACGAATGGGGCTATATGGGCCGCAAGCTCGTAGCCGAGAAGATGTGGACCCTGGTGCCGGCACAAAAGATTATCGCCGAGCACATGAAGAGCCTGCAGGAGTGGCCGCCGCGCCAACGGGCGGAGTCGCTGAGCCTACAGAAGGCCACGGAGGCGGTGATGCAGCAGCTCAAGAGGGACCCCGGCCAGGTCTGGTAAACCGATCCCCACGGGTCCGATCGCCGGCGCGGAGTGCCGCAGTCGGGCCCGGGATCATCTGCTTGCGGCGCCTCGCTCTATCCCCAAGGCGCCGAGCAAAGACACTCGCACCCGCGATCTGTGCTCCGGCTTCGGCGCCGAAAGAGTTCCTTATACTGCCACCGTAATTTCAGTCCCCCGGAATTTCCGATCCGCGGGGATCGTCCCCGTTCGAGCCCATCACGGAGACACCGACCTGAATATCCCCGTCGTACGGGCGCAATTGAGCAAACGCCCGATGCTTACGTCAGCTTTCCACGCGCCCTCGACTGGGTTTGGCGGTCGAGCCGTGAGGTCGGGATCATGGAGCTCGGCTTCCTCGCGGGCCGCCGTATGTCCATCGGAACGCTTCATCCCGACGCACAGCGTGCAGTGATCGGGGCTCCCGCCGGATTTGCCCGCGTCGCGGCCGCGTCCAAGCACATACATAGGGAAAATAGCGCTCAGAAGATCGACACCCGCCGCGAAGACGGGAACCTGCGGGTCATCTTCGAGATAAGAGGCTTGCAGAGCACTCCTTTCGTCGGGTTCGCCGAATGGCTGAACATCGAGGGGATCATCGCGATTCTCCGCAGTGCCGCCGGTCCTGACTGGTATCCGGCCGAGATCACCTTCGTCTCGCGCGGGCGGCCCTCGGACGCCACGCTGGAGGCCTACGGCAACACCCGCATCCTGACCGGCCAGCCGTGCGGTTCGGTACTCGTCGCGGCGGCAGATTTGGCGCAGACCTGCATCGACCGCCGGTCAACCTCCGATGACGTCAACGATCAGCCGATCCCCCCGCGAACCCCATCCGGCCTGGGTGACGCGTGGGACTTCGTGACCGCCCTGCGCGCGCTTATCCGCCCTTATCTCGCGCAGGGTCATCCACACCTGTCGCTGGTGCCGGCATTGTCCAGGAGTCGCGTTTCTCGATCGCATCCGACCTGATGGCTGATTCCGACCTGAACATCGCCGACATCGGATTTGCCGCCGGCTACGAGAACGCGCCGCATTTTTCCAGGGCGTTCAAGCGGCTGACCGGCATGACGCCTCGCGACTACCGCTGCAGTCTGGCCTGAAGCATCGACGACGGGCATGATGCCCACGGCAAGGCCGTCGGCGCTGTCCTGAGCGCATACAGCGACGCCGCGGCAAAGACCGGCACGGCAAGGAACAGGCTGCATGCGCTGGAGAAGAAGCACAATGCATAACTCAGTCGCGGCGGCGGCTTGTTGTCCGATCGGTGTACTGCAATGCGGCCGCGATCTCGGAAGTCGGCAGGTCGGTGTTGTCGAGAAGTTGCCGCGCTAGCTCGAAGCGTGCGGCATCGACCAGCTGCATCAGGTTCTTCCCCTCCTGGTTGAGTCTGCGTCGCTGGGCGCGCTCGCTGATCCCGAACAGGCGCGCTACGGCATCAACCGATGCGGTGTTGCTCAGCACCGTTTGATGCAGCACGCCTTCCACCCGCTCGGCGAAGCTCATCGGGCCCTTCGCTTCCGCCTCCAGTATCGCCTTGGCGAGAAAGCCATGTGGTACTGGAACGATGGCAGCAGTGCCTAAACGCTTTGCGGACTCTCGCGGTCAACCCAGCGAGCGGCTCAGCTCGACCCCCCTCCGGACATACCGCTACTTACGCTCCCCGGCGACATTCCGTACAGCCGGCTGGCACGTCGTGGACGCCACGAATGCGAGGCCTTCCCTGCAGCAGAGGAGCAGAGGGGTCAATTTGACAGCCCCGCCCGGCTGTTATCTCCTTGGGCGTGATCGTAGGCCATCTACCCACCCTCCGGGAGGAGAATCCCGTCATGACTCATTCAGCGAGATCCGTGCCGTACCTTGTTGCCGGCTTGTTCGTGCTCGGCGCACTCAGCGGCTGCGGCGGCGGGGGCGCCGACGTGAAGAGCGAGCGCGAGCGCAAGAAGATCCTGAACAAGTAGCGGCAAGATCCTTTCCCTGAGGCACCGTCACCGACTGTGTCCTCAGGGCAAATCATCTGCGGCGGGGCCTTCGGTCTTCAGCGCGGCGGGTTGACCACTACGTAGGTCACGTTGGAACCGGCGTATTGCGGCTGGTACCAGGTACTACCGCACTGCTGGTAGGTCATACCGTTGACGATCACCGAGGTGCAGGACGGCGGCAGGGTGTTGACCACGCTGCCGATCACCGCCGCGGTGACCGCCGCGGTCGCCCCGACCGCGACCCCGGTTGCGATCGGGTGGTAGCCCCAACCGTGACGATCGACACCGACGTGAACGTTGCGATTGACGTTGACGTTCCGATTGACGTTACGGTTGACGTTCCGGTTGACGTTGCGATTGACGTTACGGTTGACGTTGCGATTGATATTGCGGTTGACGTTGACGTTGGTACGCGCGTGGCCGCGGTAGCCGCGTGCGTCGGCGGTATCGGTGTACACCACCTGGCCGGCGACCAGCGCGGTGGCGGCAATGCCCAGCAGCGTGGAGCGTAGGGTCTCGAGTGCCATGCTTGGGTCCTCGTCTACGGTTTACCGGCGGCCACTGCCGGCATCGGGCGGAAGGTGACCGGCAGCGCGTCGCGCGGTGGCTTGAAGGTGAATTCGTCGGGCGCGATGTGCGGTTTCAGGTCCCAGGTCATGCGCACCTCGTACTGCGGCTGCTCAGGCTGGTCGGTGGTGGTGATCACCAGCTTCAGCGGCAGCGGGTGGTCGCCCTCGGCGATGCACAGCTGGAAGTCGACGTCGGCCTGACGGTAGGCATAGTGCCGGCACGCGTCGCCATGCACCCGTCCCGGCCCGATGGTCATCGCGCTCTTGATGGCATCGGTCGGCAGGCGTTCAGTCCCCCAAAAGAACAGGTCGGCCAGCGGCATCTCGATGCCGTAGCGGGCCGAGACCTCGTCCAGCGTCTTGGCGATGGTCGGCTGTGCCTTGGTGCTCGCGTAGTACAGCAGGTCTGGGCTGAACAGGGTCAGGTGCTTGTAGTCGTAGAAATAGGTCAGGTGGCGAAACGGCGACACTCTGTCCACTTTCAGGCCCTTGCCCTTGGCGTAGTCCACACGCAAATCCCAGTCGAACTGTACCTTCTGACCGTCATCCAGGACGGCGTCCGCGGATGCCTCCGCCTTGATCGAAAAGGAATCGAGCGTGCGCAGGTACGCGCTCATCGCCCGCCAGCAGTGCGGCCACCACCGCACTGCGACTTCCCCTGTATCCGGTCATTGCTTGTGCCCCCTTCGCGAGTCGTCTGGATCGGCCGGGTGATTGTAGCCCGGAAGGCCCAACAGCCAAACCCGGAGTTGGGCTTCTTGGGCGCCGCCGTGGATCCGCTCGCATCGACATGCGGGCGGCGCAGCGCCGGCGAGGTCCGCACCGCGCGCGCATTGCCTCGGGTCTGGACCACCTCGAACCGAATCTCCCTCGCCCCCTGGGAGAAGGCAGGGGTGAGGGAAACGGTCATGGCGGCAGCGACCTACATTCTTCGGGGCGGCGCTGCCGCCATGGCCAATAGCTACGTACGTAGGCCTGGTCGTCAAACGAATGCCCCCTTCTTTTAACCTCGTCTAAGCTTTTCCCTACACGCACACGCCGGCCGATCAACCGCAAGGCGATCCTGATGCACAGGGCGTCGCCCAGGAAAGTGCACTTAGATTTCTCGGGTTCCGCCCGCTCCAGTCCCGGTCGGGGTGCATAGATGGCAGACACGACGGTATTCGTCGTCAGCGACGATCCGGCGATCCGGGATTCGCTCTCGGAGCTCATCGCGTCGGCGGGTTTAAGCGCTGAGACCTTCGCGGCTCTTGAGAGATGGCTTGGTGCCATCCAGTCGAAGCCGCGAGGTTGCCTGGTGTGGGATGCACGGGCTCGCGACTTCACCGATCCGGAACGACTCGCGAGGTTGACGGCGACCTGCGCCAGGCTCCCCGTTCTGTTGCTGGTCGACCGCGGCGACGTGCCGATCGCCGTGCGCGGGATCAAGGCAGGTACCGTCGACGTCTTGGAGAAACCTCTCAGGACCGCGACCCTGCTGGAGCGCATCAGGATGGCGTCCGCAGCCGGGCGGGA
>JARRNE010000691.1:0-1565 GCA_037385305.1 Chromatiaceae bacterium
CAATGCACTCTGGTCTGGCGACCATGGTGTTTGCCCCCGCGGAGATGGGGGAGGTTGGCATCGCGCCCCGACACACGGCGCTGATCACCCGGCTCAAGCCGGGGGACGTGCGTGTCCAGAAAGAAAACGGCGAGATCGAGCACTTTTACATCTCCGGCGGTATGCTGGAGGTTCAGCCCCAGGTGGTGACCGTGCTGGCGGACACCGCGATCCGCGTCCGGGACATCGACGAGGCCGTTGCGGCGGAGGCGAAGCGCCGGGCAGAAGAGGCCCTCGCCGGCAAGACGGCGGAGTTCGAGTATGCAAAGGCCCAGTCCGAGCTCGCCAAGGCCGTAGCCCAGCTGCGCGCCATCGAGAAGCTGCGGAAGATGAAGCAGGCCTGACAGCGCATGTCCGACCAGGTTGTTGCCCAAGGCAAATACGTCACACTCACCTACAGCATTTCCGACGATCAGGGAGAGGTCGTGGAGCAGAGCGATCTCCCGGTGGGCTATGTCCATGGCGGTCAGCAGGAGCTGATCGGGGGAATGGACCGGGCTGTCGCCGGCAAGCGGGCGGGTGACATCGTGGAGCTCACACTCGCACCCGACGAGGGGTTCGGGGCCCATGACCCGGACCTGACCCTTACGGACGATATCGAGAATGTCCCGCCCGAGATTCGCCGCGTCGGCGCCGAGGTCCAGATGCAGAGTCAGTCCGGGGACGTGAAGACCTTCTATGTGACCCGAATCGAGAACGGCCGTCTCACCATCGATGGCAATCATCCGCTCGCGGGTAAGACGCTGCGGGTCAAGGTCTGGATTCGGGAGGTGCGGGATCCGACCCCAGACGAGATAAAGCAGGAAGCCGCCAGCCACGCCTTGGCCGGTGGCCGCCTGCACTGATTTGACGCAAATCGCCGGAAAGCCGCTACTCGCCCGTGTCCTCGATGCCGCCCATGCCATTGGTGCCGACCGAGTCTGCGTGGTCTACGGGCACGGAGGGGAGCAGGTACGGGATGCGCTCCCCGGCTATGATTCCCTATGGGTGGAGCAGGCGGAGCGGCTCGGGACCGGGCATGCCGTGCTCCAGGCGATGCCCCAAATGGACGGCGTTGATCGGGTCCTCGTCCTCTACGGGGATGTCCCCCTCATGGAGCCCGGGACACTCCAGCGCCTGATCACCGAGACGGGCGACGACCCGTTGGGAATACTCACGGCGTTCCTGGATGACCCCACCGGTTACGGCCGGATCGTCCGGGATGGATGCGGGCATGTGCAGCGCGTCGTCGAGCAGAAGGACGCCAACGAGGCGGAGCTCGGGATCGAGGAGGTCCACACGGGCTTTCTTGTGGCCCATCAGGGTCGGCTTACCGACTGGCTTGGCCGGGTGCGCAACGACAATGCCCAAGGAGAGTACTACCTGACCGACGTCATCGGACTCGCCGCGGCGGATGGAGTCCAGGTGGCCGCCAGTCAGCCGCAACGCCTCGAAGAGGTCGCGGGCGTGAACGACCGGGTCCAGCTCGCCGCCCTGGAACGCTATTACCAGCGGCGCCTGGCGGACTCGCTCATGCGGGCGGGGGT
>JARRNE010000691.1:1641-3130 GCA_037385305.1 Chromatiaceae bacterium
TCATCGAGTCCGCCGAGGTGGGGTCCGGAGCCCGCCTCGGCCCCTTCGCCCGTCTCCGGCCGGAGGCGGTGCTCGCGGACGACTGCCACATCGGCAACTTCGTGGAGATCAAGAAGTCCCGCATCGGCGAGGCGAGCAAGGTGAACCACCTGAGCTACGTGGGTGATTCCGAGGTGGGGTCGGGCGTGAACGTGGGGGCCGGCACCATCACCTGCAATTACGACGGGGCCAACAAGCATCGGACGGTCATCGGCGACAAGGCCTTCATCGGCTCCAACACGGCCTTGGTGGCCCCGGTCGAGGTGGGCACCGGGGCCACCATCGGCGCCGGCTCCGTGATCTCCCGTTCGGCACCCCCAGACAAGCTCACGCTCACCCGCGCCCCCCAGGTCACGATCGACAGCTGGCAGCGTCCACAGAAGAAACCAATGCCTTCCTGAGGATTTGACCGATGTGCGGCATCGTCGGCGGCATTGCCCAACGTGAGGTCTCCGCCATCCTGCTGGAGGGATTGCGGCGCCTGGAATATCGGGGTTACGACTCCGCCGGCATGGCAGTCCTGGAGAGCCCAGGGCGGCTCAAGCGCATTCGGACCTTGGGAAAGGTGGAACGGCTCGCGGAGGCCATGGCGGAGCACGGTCTCCCCGGCACCCTGGGCGTCGCCCACACCCGGTGGGCAACCCATGGGATGCCCTCGGAACGGAACGCCCATCCCCACGTCTGCCGTGACCGATGTGCCGTCGTCCACAACGGGATCATCGAGAATCACGAGGAGTTGCGGTCCGAGCAAACGGCGGCGGGGCATCTCTTCACCTCGGCCACCGATACCGAGGTCATCGTCCACGCGGTCTACGACGAGGTTGTCGCCGGTCAACCGCTTCTGGAGGCGGTCCGTCGGGCGGTGCGTCGCCTCGACGGCGCCTACGCCTTGGGCGTCGTCGATGCCCTTGACCCCGACCGGCTGGTGGCTACCCGTCAGGGTAGTCCGTTGGTGATCGGGCTGGGATTCGGCGAGAACTTCATCGCCTCCGACGTCTTTGCCCTTCTCCCCGTCACCCAGCGGTTCGTATTCATGGAGGAGGGCGACATCGCGGAGATCACCCGCGATGAGGTCATCATTTGGGATCGCCACGGCAATCGCGTGGAGCGCCCGGTCAAGGAATCTGGACTCAGCGCCGATGCGGTCGAGCGCGGCGAGTTCCGGCACTACATGCTGAAGGAGATCTTCGAGCAGCCCCGGGCCATCGCGGACACCCTCGAAGGACGCCTCTCCGGTGCCCACGTGCTGCCGGAGGCCTTCGGCAACGAAGCCGCCGAGGTCTTCGCCTCGGCCCGGGCCGTTACCATCGTCGCCTGCGGCACCAGCTACCATGCGGGGCTGGTCTCCCGGTACTGGATGGAGTCCCTGACCGGTTTGCCCTGCACCGTCGAGGTGGCAAGCGAATACCGCTACCGAAAGCCAGTGGTGCCGGCAGGGGCGCTCTTCGTC
>JARRNE010000692.1:0-2707 GCA_037385305.1 Chromatiaceae bacterium
TGTGGCCGGCTCCGGCGCGGCGGAAATCCCGGAAGCCGCGTTTTCACTACCGTCTGACGGCTCCGGAAACCCAAGGCGGTTGCTGCCTTCATCGGGCGTCTTGGAGGTTTGGGAGGCCGAAGCAGAAGATTCTGCGTTCGGCTTCGTCTGCTTTACCTCGGACATGAGCACGATCTTGTACGGCCCCTTCGGCACAGGGGGCAGCTCCGGCTCTTGGGATTTTTCCCGCTGGTAACCCCAGACAAACGCAGCGCCATTGAGCACCAAGAGAACGGCGAATAGCCAACGTGACATGAACACAATCCTCACGCGATCCGGGCAAGGCCCTGCAGCACCAAGCTCGGCTCATACCGGACGGGCCGGTCAAGGGCGGACAGCAGGCGCTCGGCGTCGCCCCCGGTGACCACCAGCTCGGGAACCGCCCGCGCCTCCGTCGCCAATCTCTCATAGAGTCGCTCCGCGAGGGCTGCAAGCGCCTGGAGCGGACCGGATGTGACGGCGGCGGTCGTGTCAGTCGCCCAGGGCCTAATGAGTGCGTCAGGCTCCGCGCTGGGAATGCGGGTGCCTTCGAGGAGGCTCCCGCGCATCATCTCGATTCCGGGCAGGATCAGGCCACCGAGCTGCCGGCCGTCCGCGAGCAGCAAATCGTAGGTGACTGCGGTGCCGGCGTCCACGATCAGGACCGGGGCGGCCCACCGATGATGCGCTGCGATCATGGCGAGCCAACGGTCGACACCGAGCCGCTCCGGCTGAGCATAGGCGACGGTCACGCCGCAGCCGCTGGATCTCGCCTGCGCAAAGCGGGGCTCCCGCTGCCACCGGGAGATGCAGGCCGTTCGCAATGCCGCACCTATGCCCTCCCCGCCGACGTTGCTCACCAGTACCTGCGCCGGTGCGGGCAAGGCTTCCCACGCGGCGTGCAGGTCAATGGGCAGGCCACCGTGATGGCGCACCACCCGCATGTCCCCGAGTCGGCCCGAGGCCAGGGTTGCCCACTTGAGGTTTGTGTTGCCGATATCGACAAGCAGCTGCATGCTTACTCCTCCACGGGCCGCAGACTGACCTCGCCTGCACGGAAGGTGATGACGCTGCCGCCGGATCTCACCCGAAGTGCGCCGCGCTCCGTGATTCCCGCATGGATGCCCACGATCCGCTGGTCACCGACGGAGACCTGGACGCGCTCGCCCAGGTAGTGGTCGAAGCGCTCCCATTCCGAGACAAAGGGAGCAAGGCCCTCGCGGCCGTAACGGTCGAGCACCCGGATGAGCTCATTGGCTACCGAGGCGGCTATCCGGTTGCGGCTGAAGCCTTTGCTGCCCAGGATCTTGTTGAGGTCCACCCAGGGCTGGTCGATGGGGGCCGCCTGGGTCGGATCCAGGCGGGTATTGATGCCAACCCCCACCACCTCGTGGCTGGGGCCGCCGGACTCTCCCACCACCTCCACCAGCAGCCCGGCTCGGCGTCCCCAAAGGACGTCGTTGGGCCATTTCAGGGAGACCTCTTGAACGCCCCCGGCCCGTAGCGCCGCCGCGACGGCCGTGCCGGCCGCCAGGCTGATGCCCGCAAGCTCGGCGGGACCGAACGGGTAGCGCCACAAGAGGGACAGGTAGATGTTGGCGCCGTAAGGGGATACCCAGCTGCGGCCCCGACGGCCCCGTCCGGCGGTCTGGCGCTCCGCAAGGCACAGCAGACCGGAAGCGGCGCCGTTCTGGGCCTGCCGCATGAGGTGGCTGTTGGTGGAATCGATGGAATCGTGGATCTCCAGACCCTGGATGCAGGCTCGGCTGGTGGGCGAGAGGCCGCCGAGGATCTGCTCCCGATCCAGCAGCTCGAGCGCGGCGACCAGACGATAGCCGCGGCCCCGAACCGTTTCGACGGTCAGACCCAGAGCCTCCCCGGCCTTGTGCACCGCCTTCCAGACAGAGTCACGGGTGATGCCCAAATGCTCGGCGATGGCACTGCAGCAGCTCGTCCCGCCGGAAGGCATGGACCACGGCCTCGCTTCCTTCCGGGACCCGGGCTACGAGGGCGTCCAAGTCCTCCCGAGCGATCCGAATCCCGTCCAGGGCGACCAGGGTGTCGCCGGGGGAAAGGCCCGCAGCCTGGGCGGCAGTATCGGACAGGACGTTGCCGATAACGGGCTCGGCGGTCCCCGGCTGTAGGCGCAGACCCAACGTGGGCTTTCGCGCCTCCTGCTTGATCTCGTCGACGACACCTCCCAGGTCCTTGGGGCCGAGCGCGGGACGAAAGGCCAGCTCGACGCCAACGTCCGCGAGCAGGCCGGTCAAATCCAGCTCCTCGGTTGAATCGAGGGCCTGAGCAAAGAAGGCGTCCAGATCGAGTCCCGTCACCTCGGCGGAGAGGCTCTCCACGCCGCGCTCCGGCACCCCGACGCCGCTCTTGCCATAGCGGGTCCAAAGGGCGCACATCACGTCATCCAGGGACTTGGCGCCGGCCGTCGAGGATCGAATGATGAGGTCCAGGGCAAGTGCCACGAGCGCCCCTTTGCCGTAGTAGCTCACGATGGCGTTGGGGGCATTGTCGTCCTGCTTGTAGAGCTTGGTCCAGGCATCGAAGCTCGACTCCGCCACCGTCTGCACCAGGCGCCCCGGTGTGCGCTGCACCCGTGTGACGGTCTGGGCCAGCAGCTCCAGGTACCCCCGCTCGTCGATACAGCCGCTGCGCACGAGGGCGAGCTCATCGTAAT
>JARRNE010000693.1:0-2644 GCA_037385305.1 Chromatiaceae bacterium
CCATGCTCGGCGGCGGGACCGGGCCGGCCACCGGCACCAACGCGACGAGCTGCACCCCCGGCCCATGGAACATCCAGCGTATGCTCCAGGCGGCCGAGGGGCTGCCCCTGAACCTTGGCTTCCTGGGCAAGGGCAACGGCAGCCTCCCCCTGCCCTTGGAGGAGCAGGTCCGTGCGGGGGCGATGGGGCTCGAGCTGCACGAGGACTGGGGCACCACCCCGGCCGCAATCGACTGCTGCCTGGGCGTGGCCGATAAGATGGGCGTCCAGGTCGCCATCCACACCGACACCCTGAACGAATCGGGCTTCGTCGAGCACACCCTGGCCGCTTTCAAGGACCGCACGATCCATACTTACCATACGGAGGGCGCCGGGGGCGGTCATGCCGCCGACATCATCAAGGCGGCAGGACTTCCCAACGTCCTGCCCTCGTCCACCAATCCAACCCGACCCTACACCGTCAACACGGTGGATGAGCATCGGGACATGCTCATGGTCTGTCACCACCTGAGTCCCTCGATACCCGAGGACGTGGCCTTCGCCGAGTCCCGGATTCGGCGCGAGACCATTGCTGCGGAGGACATCCTGCACGACCTGGGCGCCTTTTCCATGATCGCCTCGGACTCGCAGGCCATGGGCCGAGTGGGCGAGGTCATCACACGGACCTGGCAGACCGCTCACAAGATGAAGGTCCAGCGCGGGAGTCTACAAGGTGACCCCGCCGAGCACGACAACCTGCGGGCCAAGCGCTATGTGGCCAAGTACACCATCAATCCGGCGATCACCTACGGCATCGCCCATGAGGTGGGCTCGGTAGAGTTGGGCAAGCTCGCGGACCTGGTGCTCTGGAGGCCCGCCTTCTTCGGAGCCAAGCCGGCCTTGATCATCAAAGGGGGCATGATCGTCGCCGCGCCCATGGGCGATCCGAACGCGTCCATCCCGACGCCCCAGCCGGTGCACTACCGGGGCATGTTCGCCGGCTACGGGGGCGCACTCGCGGCCACTGCGATGACCTTCCTGTCTCCGTGGGCGGTGGAGGACAGCGTTCCCCACAAGGTCAGGCTCCAGCGGCTCATTGGGATGGCTCGCGACTGCCGCCACCTGACCAAGGGGGATATGATTCATAACGACTGGCAGCCGCGAATCGAGGTCGACCCCCAGACATACCAGGTGCGCGCGGACGGCGAGCTGCTCACCTGCGAGCCGGCCAAGGTGTTGCCGATGGCCCAGCGGTATTTCTTGTTCTGACGCCCTCACGGCGAATACGCCTCGGCTCTGTGCCTGCCACAAGCCTTACCGTAAAAGTCGCGGATCGCGCGCTCCAAGTCTCCCTCGCCCTCCTCGCCCTCCGGGAGAAGGCCGGGGTGAGGGAAATGGTCATGGCGGCAGCGACTTACATTGTCTGGGGTGGCGCTGGCGCCATGACCGTTAGCCCGGCGAGCCGATATACTCAGCAGATGGCTGATCAGCCGCTGATCAAACTCCTCAGCGAGACCTTGTCCGGAGCGCGTGGGTTAGTTTGCGCCTAGCTGTTCGGGAGTCACGCGCGTGGACACGAGAACCCAGGGAGCGACATCGATGTCGCCCTGCTGCTCAAGCAAGATCCGCCCCGCACGCTAGCGGGCCTCCAGCTCGATTTGGCGGACGAGCTGGCGGGCGCCGTTGATCGACCCGTTCACTTGGTGGTCCTCAATCGGGCACCGGTGGATCTGATCCATCGAGTTCTAAGAGACGGCATTCTTCTGATGGACCGCGACCCCTCGACCCGGATTTGCTTCGAGGTCCGCGCCCGCAACCAATAGGCAGCTGTTCGATCTGTTGGTCACGAACGACTGGGTACCAAAGCACCTCAGTCAACCACTTGCCGGCATGGTTGGATTCTGCAATGTCTTGGTGCAGGGCTATAAGGAGGTGGACAAGGCGGTGGTGCGGGATGTCGTCGAGAACCGGCTGGACGACCTCGTTGCCTTTGTCGAAGCCATCCGCCCCAAGCTGCCAGCAGCATGAGCCGGCCACAGCGCTTTTTCGCTTGGCAATGCGGTTGACCCCACTTTGATCCGCTTAACGAGGAAGGTCCCTCCCTCGGCCGCGAAACCCGTGGCTGGCGTCACCCTCACCCTTGCGCAACGGCAGAAAAGCCGCTTAAGGGTGATGCTCGACGACGGCCGTGAGGACTCTCAGGGCATCGAGTGGGCGGTGGAGGTGGGCTGGATCAGCACCGCGGCGGACCTCGAGGCATGGCTTACCGATCAGCTCCAACACGCCGTGGCTCGCGTCGACCTCCCCCTGCTCGCGCGTATGCACGCGGCCGCTTCCGTGAACGACCCGAAGGCCATGGATGGGTGGATCGACTGGCTCCACGCCTGCCGGGAGACCTCGGAGCTTAGCCTCGAGGAGGCAAATCGGGGCCGAGCGCTGGCGGACCTCGTCCTTGCCTGGGAGCTGCCAGGCGCGTCGGAATGGAGGCCGGTTCTCACCCGCAGCCAAGCCGCGGGCTTTGCCTTCGCGGCCGCCGCCTGGGCGATCCTCACATCGGAGACCTTGCTCGCCTATGCCTGGGGCTGGCTGGAGAACCTGGTGCTGGCGGCGGTGAAGATCGTCCCACTGGGCCAGACCCAGGGGCAGCAGATCCTGCAGCGCCTGGT
>JARRNE010000694.1:0-2658 GCA_037385305.1 Chromatiaceae bacterium
GAGCAGATTGGCGAGCACTGCCGACTCGTGATGGCCGACAGCTCCGTGGGTGCAATCAAGGTGGGACTGCTTGGCCGCTCGCGAACCGTTCGTGTGATCACGGAGCTTACGGCCGAGCTGCCCGACGTGCCCCTCGTCCTGGACCCGGTGCTCGCCTCCGGCGCCGGCGACCACGTAACCGATGCGGCCCTCTTGAACCAGCTGCGCAAGAACCTGCTCGGCCGCTGCACCCTGGCGACGCCCAACCTTCCTGAGGCGCGGACCCTGAGCGGAGCCACCGACCCGGATGCCTGCGGGCGAAGGCTCCTGGAAACTGGATGCGCATGGGTGCTTATCACCGGCACCCACTCCGACGAGCCGCAAGTGGTCAATCGCCTTTACGGCCAGGGCGGCCTGCGGCTGGAGTGGTTCTGGGAGCGACTACCCCATGCGTATCACGGCTCTGGCTGCACCCTGGCCAGCGCAATAGCAGCCCGCCTGGCCAATGGGGAGTCGATGGAGACGGCTGTCGCCGAGGCCCAGGAATACACATGGGAGACGCTGCGCCGGGCAACGAAAACCGGAAAGTGCCAGCTCACGCCGAACCGCCTTTACGCCCTGGACCCCCAGGACGACACCGGGTCATGAGTCGGTGGCAAGGACTCTACGCGATCACGCCGCTCAATCCGCCTGAGCCTCGGCTGGCGGAGCAGGTCGGGGAGGCCATTGCCGGAGGCGCCCGGATCGTGCAGCACCGGGACAAGTCCGGCGATGCAGACCAGCGTGCGCAGGAGGCGGCAGAGCTTCTGCAGGTCTGCCGCGCCCACGGCGTGCCCCTGATCATCAACGACGATGTGGAGCTGGCACTCCGGGTCGGGGCTGACGGCGTACACCTGGGCCGCGAAGATCCGGACCCCGAAAAGGCCCGTCGGCGCCTCGGCGATCGGGCCATTATCGGCGTATCCTGCTACGACCAATTGGAGCGAGCCCGGTGGGCGCAGGCAGTAGGCGCCCAGTATGCGGCGTTCGGCCGCTTTTTTCCGTCGATGACCAAGCCGCAGGCGGTGTCCGCCAGTCCTGAGCTTCTTCGGCAGGCGCGGCGCGAGCTTCGTATCCCCCTGGTTGCCATTGGCGGGATTACTCCCGAGAATGGCGCGGCCCTGATCGCGGCCGGGGCGGACATGCTAGCCGTCGTCCAGGGTGTCTTCGCCCGGCCGGATATCCGCTCCGCCGCCCAAGCGTTCACGCGCCTCTTCCCCACGGAGATTGCAGCAGATGACCCGATCAGGTGACCTTTTCGCCGCGGCTCAGAACCACAGTCCGGGCGGCGTCAACTCCCCGGTGCGGGCCTTCCGCGGCGTGGGCGGAGATATCGACTACGTCGGATCATGGGGCCCCATGGTCGTCGGACACGCCCATGCGCAGGTGATCGCGGCGGTCGCGGAGCGCATCGGCAAGGGTCTCTCCTTCGGTGCCCCCACGGAGCTGGAGACCCGGATGGCCGACAAGGTGTGCGAGCTGGTTCCTTCCATGGACCTGGTGCGCATGGTCAGCTCCGGCACAGAGGCCACCATGAGCGCCATCCGTTTGGCCCGGGGCTACACCGGTCGTGACAAGCTCGTCAAGTTCGAGGGCTGCTACCACGGACATGCGGACTCGCTCCTGGTCAAGGCCGGCTCCGGGGCCCTTACCCTGGGCCAGCCCAGCTCTCCAGGCGTCCCGGCCGCACTGGCAGAGCTGACGGTCACCCTGACCTATAACGACCTGGACCAGGCCCGGGATACGTTCGCGGCGATCGGCGACGAGATCGCCTGCGTCATCGTGGAGCCCGTGGCAGGCAATATGAGCTGCATACCGCCAGTACCGGGCTTTCTCGAAGAACTAAGGGGGCTATGTGACGCTCACGGTGCGGTATTGATCTTCGACGAGGTGATGACCGGCTTTCGGGTC
Source organism: Chromatiaceae bacterium (assembly GCA_037385305.1). Lineage (GTDB taxonomy): Bacteria > Pseudomonadota > Gammaproteobacteria > Chromatiales > Chromatiaceae > JARRNE01. The sequence continues at coordinate 1,930 of JARRNE010000694.1, forward strand.
GCCCGGGGCGGCGCCCAGGAGCTCTACGGCATTCGACCCGACCTGACCACCTTGGGCAAGGTCATCGGGGGAGGCATGCCCGTCGGCGCCTTCGGCGGCCGGCGGGAGATCATGGAGCGGATCGCCCCCCTCGGACCCGTGTATCAAGCGGGTACCCTGTCCGGTAACCCGATCGCCATGGCCGCCGGGCTCAAGACGCTCGAGCTCATCAGCCAGCCCGGGTTCTATGAGACCCTGGGCGAGCGGACGCGGCAGCTTGCGGACGGGCTGCGCCGGCGGGCCGCAGCAGCGGGAGTGGGGTTGACCACCAATCAGGCAGGGGGCATGTTCGGCATCTTCTTCACCCGTGCAGAGCGCGTCACCAATTACGCCCAGGCAACGGCCTGTGATCAGGCCCGGTTCCGGGCCTTCTTCCACGCCATGCTGGCGCGCGGCGTCTATCTCGCGCCGTCCGCCTTTGAGGCAGGCTTCGTCTCCGCCGCCCACGGAGAAACGGAGATAGCCGCCACGCTGGACGCCGCGAAAGAGGCGTTCGCCGCCATCGCCCGCTGATCAACGGGGGTTCCGCCCCCATTCGACGCACACGAGCATCATGGAGGCGCTCTTCCGGGACCTCCTGGCCTGGGTCGCCGCCCACCCCTCTTGGGCCTATGTCGCGGTCTTTGGCGTCGCCCTCGCGGAATCCGTAGCCGTGGTGGGACTCGTCGTCCCAGGGGTCATGATGCTGCT
>JARRNE010000695.1:0-2643 GCA_037385305.1 Chromatiaceae bacterium
ACGTGCGCCCGCAACCCCGACCAAACGCTCGGATCAACCATGCCGTGCGTGCCGTAAAATTTCTGACAGCACATCAAGACGCCTCGATCAAGGGCCGTCTGGGGACGACCCTAACCGACTACTGGACCGAGTCCGCCCGGCGTCGGCCTCGCCCCAAGAAGCTGTCATACAGCCAAGACAAACCGGCAGTTCGGGTGGGCTCGAACCGATGCGCCAGACAAGGCTGCGCAAACGGCTGTTGCCAGCTGCAAACCGGACGCTCTCCAGCCCAATCATTGGGATCGGCAGCGCCTGGAAGCAGAAGACCACCGACGGCTGCTCGCCAGGCGAGCGGACGCCGGGGTCAGTGGCTCTTTGTCCGGCAATTGCCGGCCCAGGCACGACGGGTCTGGACAGACCTGATGCACAGGGACGCCATCCATGAACGGCGCCCATCGGGCGGTGATCTGTACTCGAGAGGCGGAAGCCGAGGTTGTTGTTGCGGTTCGACGGCTCGTTCCTGTTGCGGTACGCCGAGCGGCAGTTGTCGGCGTCGTTGTTCCAGGAGCCGCCGCGGATCACTCGGTTGGAGCCCGTGTCCCGTCAGCCGGGGATGATGCTGGCATCTGCCACCTGTCGGCGCAAGCGGTAGGCATCGGCATGGCTGACGTGGGCAAAGAGGCTCGCGGCGCGGTTGGCCAGCTCGATCTCATCGAGCAGCCCCTGACTGGCCGCCGAGTCGATGGCCCGGACCTGATGGCGAAAGCGCCGGCGGGTGCGCTGGTTGAGCCGGATGGTGCGCGGATAAAAGCGAAAGCCGAGGAAGGGAAGTCCCTCGGTGACCGGTGCGACCAGGGTGGCCTCGTCTTACAGATGCAGCGTCGGCTTGTCCGGCGCGAACAGGAGCAGGTCATCCATGTAGCGCAGATAGCCCTTCACCCGCAGGCGCTCCTTCAGGAGGTGATCCAGCTCACCCAGATAGAGATTCGCAAAGTGCTGGCTGGTCAGGTTACCGATGGGCAGCCCCGTGCCTGGCGGCGCGCCCGGTGGCCCGTGCGCGATGATCTGGCCGAGCAGTTGGTGGAGAGGCGCCTCGCAGAATCGACGCGCCAGCTGCGCGGCCAGGACGCCATGATCGACGCAGGCGAAGAAGCGCCGCACGTCGCACTTGAGGAAGAAGGCATGACGCCGGGCGAGCTGCTGCGCCCGGGCGATGGCGGCGTGGGTGCCCTTCCCGACCCGGCAGGCATAGCTGTCGAAGATCGCGGAGCGCTCGAGGACCGGCTCCAGGACGTCGCAGACGGCGTGGTGCACCACCCGGTCGCGGAACGGCGCCGCGCAGATCGCGCGCGGCTTGGGGTCACGCACTTCGAAGGTGTAGAAGGCGCCCGGTCGGTAGCGGCCTTCGATCAGCTCCTGCTGGAGCTGGATCAGCTCACGTTCCAGATGAAACTCGAAGCGCGCCACTGCCTCGCGGTCGCGCTTGCCGCGCGCGGCCAGGCGCTCGGCGGCGAGCAGGTTGCCGAAGGCAACGATGTGCTCGAAGAGCCCCTCGGCGCGTCTCATGATGCCGGGCGCTGGTACTGGAGACGATGGCTCAGTCGCAGGAGGATCCGCAGCTTTTCGAGTCGCAGGTTGACCCGGCGCAGGATCGCGGCCTTGTCGCGTGCGTAGCGCGCCTCGACCAGCTCCTCGGCGATGTCGAGCGCCAGATTGTTGATGCGGTCGGCGAAGGTGAAGCGCACACGCTTGGGAAACTTCTCGGTAGCGGGCAGGAGCCATTCCAGGAACTGCATCCAGGCGGTGAAGATGGGGAGGTCCTCCTGATCATCCCGGGTCATCGTCGGCCTCCGCGCCGGCGTGGTTGATCAGCGCCAACAGCTGCTCGCCGTACTTCTTCAGCTTGGCCTCGCCGAAGCCGTCCACCGCGGCCAAGGCGCTCAAGGTGGTCGGGCGTCGCTGGACCACCTCGGCGAGCTGGCGGTTGTTGCAGATGACATAGGGCGGAATGCCCTCGGCCTTGGCGCGCTCGCCCCGCCACTCGCGCAGCCGGTTGAAAAGCGGCCAGTCCTCCTGGCGCAGGAGGTCGCGCCAAGCGGCGTCGCGTGCCGCGGTCCCCGACGGCTTGGACGCTGTCTGGATTGATGCCGCTGGTGCAGCCAGGCGGTAGCGGACGACCAGCGTGAGGTAGGGCCGGCCCGCGTGGATGAAGAAATGATCGGTCACCGTCTCGACCACCTTGTCCGCCAGGAAGTCGCGGACGGCGGTGTCGTCGAACCGCTCGCTCACCGGATCGAAGCCGAGCGTGAAGACGCGCACGTGCACGGGGTCAGTGACCCCGGCGTGCCGATCGGCTCATGCCGGCCGCGCAGCTACGCACGCGCGGCGGCCAGCGGGCTTGGCCATCTCCAAGCGTTGCCCCTCTTGGTGACCGCCAAGGGTAAGAGGGTAAAAGTCACAAGCTATACCGTCCTCGAGAGGCGGAAGCCGAGGTTGTAGTCGCGGTCCGACGGCTCGTACCCGACGCGGTACGCCGAGCGGCAGCGGTCGGCGTCGTGGCGCCAGGAGCCGCCGCGGAACACTCGGTTGGAGCCCGACTCTGGACCACTCGGATTCGCACTCGGGGTCTGCTCGAAACCACTCGAATTCTGCTCGAGCCGACCC